>JAPLDY010000110.1 GCA_026391595.1 Bacteroidia bacterium | reverse complement strand
GGAATGAATCTTTCGAATTCAGTCACCCAGGCCATATACTCCTCACGCATTACAAAGATCATCCGGCACTGGAGGTCCGACTCTGTTAATGTTTTAACAATATGAATGAACTGTCTCCGCTCTTCCTTGTCACCGAAAATGAAAAGCTCCTCGAACTGGTCGAATATGAGAAAAACAGGTTTATAATGGTCGAGATATAATGAACGAACTCCCTTTTTGAAGTCTGCGGGATTAACCAGGTTCGGTTGTGCTGTTATGGATGCGGCTTTGATTGAAGCAGCCATGCTTTCGACAATATTCCCTCCACGCCGGATCACAAGCGGCAGCCAGTCGGTCTCCTGGAACTTGTTTGCCAGACCGCAATGGATCAGAGATGACTTGCCTGTACCTGAGACACCATAGACCAGCATGATCTTGCTCTCGAAGACGCGGTGGTAGAGCTCTTCGATTTCTCTCTCACGTCCGAAAAAGACCTCGCGGTCGTCTTTGGTGTAGCTGTCGAGAAATTTAAAGGGGGATTTCATGCAAAAACCGTTCTAAACAAGCATCATCAAGTAAATATAGTAAAAATAAGGATTATATCCAAAGAGACTGATTATCAACGTCCATGAATTTACTGCCAAACAAAAATTGCAAATTGCCTGGAATTGGTTTAACTTTAATAGCATAAAAGATTGAAGAATGGCAGAACCGGAAGTTGATGGCTATAGCCCCAGGAATAAAAAGACCCGGAAGATACTACTTATCATCGCTTCGGTTATGGCAGTAACAAGTTTCTTGCTTATTATTCTGGGAGAGAATTGGTTTGAAGCTGTTGGAGATTTATTAATGTTTTTAGTTTTAATTGATTTAGGCATAGTTATCGGTCTTACGAAAAAAGCCTACAACTGGAATCTTTTATTTTTATTAATTATAGCATGGGCAATTTTTTCCAGAAGTCAGAGATGGCCATTGACATCAGTTTTTTTCACCCTTGGTTTCACCGGTCTTTCCTGCCTTTCAGTTTATTTTGCTGGCGTATTCCTTCAAAAGTATAAGCAAAATACTTTCCTGAGATATATTGGGTTTTCCTCCAGCGCAATTCTTTCAATAGCTACAGTAAGCCTATTATGGAAGTTGCAGCATTGGCCTGCAGCAAGTCTGGTTCTATACGCAGGACTGGGTCTTTTTGTACCATTTCTTTTTGCATTTATATTCACGCTCCCTTCTTCGGATTATATAAACTGGAACAAGGCTGAGCGGACGATTTTCTTCAGAGCTGTTATTTTCCCTATGGCATTCGTTTATATCTTAGTCGTCCTATTGTTCGTTTTCCCGGATATCTATACAGCTATGACACGTACACCACTGCTCCCGTTTAATATGGAAGAGGTAGATCTTATTATGAAGCCTGGTCTGTATTAAAAGTCAAGATACCGGTACCAATTATTGTAATATTCAAGAGCTATCCCGGAAATGGTTTCAATATCAATAAACCAGCTTTCGATTCTTTTTCCATTTATTGAATAGACATATTTACCATCAGGTGAGAAAAATGGCTTCTGACCGGTCATCTGAAGCAACCGGTAACTATTTAATCGGGCAAAATTTGATACCTGGTAGACATTCCTGGTTATTAAAGAAACATCATTTCCATTAGAGTATACAATATAATTCCTGTCCGGAGAAAATCTTATGAAATCAAACTTATTGATTTCACCTGCCTTTGCCTGATGTTCATATATATCAACATAGATAGCAATTCAGATCGGAATTATGATACCAGATATTTATTGTACTGTCATTTCCGGCTGTGGCAATGAACTTCCCGTCATCTGAAAAATCAACAGCATTTACACTGCCTTTATGAAGGTCAAATGACTGAAGGAGTTTTCCGTTTATGTCAAGAAGATCAGCATCATTATCAGCGGATATTGCAATGACTCTGTTTGCCGGATCAAATCTGAAGATCTGGTATGTATTTAACGGGTTAAATCCTATTTTGCATGTGAACTTTATCTTTCCGTCTTTATCCCATACGGTAAGGATGCTGTCTTTTTTTATCGCCCCGATATATTCACCATCATTGCTCATGAGAAGATAAACAACAGGGGATGTGCCGTGGACGAAATGAGAATATTGTAAACCATTTCGCATCCATATAAATATAGAATCTGAAGTGCAGTAATATATAAACCGGTTGTCTTTTGAACATTCTGCAATCTGAATTGGTGACGAAACATGACCGTAATCCATAAAATACTTCTGTCTGAGTCCGATTAAGCCTTTATCATCCCCGGGATTCTTTAAGATATTATCGAATGCCTTTAACAACGCTTCTTTAGCCTCTTCCCCGTTGCGAATACTCCATGCTGAACCAGCGAGGGCTAGTCGGTCGATTGGCCTGGTAAACTGAGTAATAGATGCTTTTGCATCAAAGATTGAACTTGAATTGCGGGATCGTTTTACCAGTGTAATGATAATTGTTGAAAGAAGCACCAAAAAAGCGAATGCTGATATAAATGTCAGTCTTCTTACAGTCCTCATTTTAGCCTTTTGATGCAACCGGCTTTCTTCCAGAAATCCCCGTAGCTCGGTATTCAGGTTTAATAATGAATCTTTGTTTGAAATATAGTTCAGATCATCAGTATTGAGAAGAATCTTTCGTTTGAGGCTTGCCTGGTAGGAGTTCTCAATGAACTGCCTTATCTCAAGAAGCTCTTTCTCGGCAGTTGAGAATTTCTCATATACTTTTTCTGCCAGGGCATCATGCCTTAGTTCATATCTGTCATTATCGTCTTTATCCCTTAAAACCCTAAGCTTAACAAAAGACTGGATCAGTTCTTTTAATTCTTCGGAAGTCATTTCCTTCCCGAAAGAGTGAATATTGTCCATTGCCTCCTGCTCACTCGCAGGTCGCTTTGTTCCCTTGCCAGAGACAAATGCTTTAAGAACCATCATTGCAGATTCAGGATCTTCCATTATCGAGATCTGGTCGTCGAGGAAGTTGCCAAGGAGATCGGAGACGTTTCCGGTTTTTTGAAGATGCAATAAACTGAAAGACAAGCCCCCTTTTGATTCCGGTGTTGGATAGGACCCCCCTTCTTTTCCCCCCTGAGAGGGGGGAGTAAACCCTATTGCTAAGCGAAATATCTTATCAAGGAAGACCTGGAGATAGGTAAGCTCCACATCTTCGCTGCCGGGACTCAACTTCTCAAGCAGAGACTCGGCAAAGCCTTCTTCGAGACTGATATTGAATATATTGCAAGGACCCTTTATTGCTTCCAGAGCATTGCGGTGCGACATTTTTTCAATCCGAACCCTGTTGGAGAAGAATGTCGGAATGAATCTTTCGAAGTCAGTCACCCAGGACATGTACTCCTCACGCAGTACAAAGATCATCCGGCACTGGAGGTCCGACTCTGTTAATGTCTTAACGATATGGATGAATTGCCTTCGTTCTTCTTTGTCGCCGAAAATAAAAAGCTCCTCGAACTGGTCGAATATGAAAAAAACAGGTTTATAATGGTCGAGATATAATGAACGGACTC
>JAPLDY010000067.1 GCA_026391595.1 Bacteroidia bacterium | reverse complement strand
GGCGAAGGCTGGCAGTCTTTTTCTCTACCTTCCGCTGTCGCGGAATCTCCGCTTCGCTACGATCTCCCTTTCATTTTTTTCACCCCTGCACCGCTGTACCGCTGTACCGCTGAGCCATTGTGCCTATAAGTATAAATACCCTGCATAAATAGGTCTTAAGCGTCTTACTGCCTTTACAGCATAGATATACTTTTGTGTTACAAAATATATAATCGAAAATCGCTGCCAGATGGAGAACTATTATGATATGCTGATGAAGGATGTGAGGTTCGAGGAAGGTTTACATGCCTGCATGAATTGCGGTGTCTGCACCGCAATTTGTCCGGCAGCAGAGTTCTATATCTACGATCCGCGAAAGATTGTTGATATAGTTCAGACGGCAGATAATGATGAAATTGAGAAGCTTCTCAAATCTGAGGAAATATGGTATTGCGGTGAGTGCATGTCATGTAAGACTCGCTGCCCCCGGGGTAATGCACCGGGCCTCGTTATTATGGCTCTTCGTGGACTTTCTCAGGATCTTGGATTTTTCGTAGAATCAGAAAAAGGAAGACAGCAGTTAGCTATTAAAAGGACAGTAGGAGAAGCAATTATAAACAGAGGCTATTGTGTTCATCTCGATATGCTGGTACCTGAGCTGCACCCTGAACAGGGTCCAAACTGGGAATGGGTATATGAAAACAGGGCTTCACTTGTAAACAGGGTAGGAGGAAACTTCAATGGAGATGGTCCCGGAATCCTGAGAAAAATACCAGAGGAAACTCTGGATGAGCTTAAAAAGATTTTCGAGGTTACCGGTGGAATGACAAGGTATGACAAGATAGAATCCAGTTCAAAGAAAAAAGCCGAAGAACTCAATCTTAACCTTGATGAAGGAATTGATAATGAGTATTTCAGGCATATTTATAAAACCAATAATGGAACGCATACTAAACAGTGAAAGATGAAGATTGAAGGTAAAAGAGCAATCTGGAGTGAGTACCAGAAAGAGATCGCGGATGACAAATACTATTATGTAAGGAGCTGTATCAGACAGAATTTCTTTCCCGGTTCTGAAGTGGCATTCCTGAAAATAATGCGTGAAGAGCTGAAAAAAGATGTCCATGAACATCCATGTCATACAACATGTTCCGGAATCGGCTACCATGGAGACGTTGTTCCGGTTGAGACTGCTATGACTGTGGTTGCCAGGCAATTTGCACTGATGACCGAAGCCGGCTACACTAATTATGTCCCTTCATGCATTACTTCTTTTGGCCTCTATACCGAAGTGCTGGAAACATGGCATCATTTTCCTGACGTTGAACAGAAGGTCAGGCAACAATTGAAGAAAGCTACAGGAAGAGAGTTTGAAGTTCCTAAAAACCTTGCACATGCAAGCGATATTATCTTCAAGTTCAGAAAAGAGATCGCAGCAAAAGCTAAGTACAAGCTTATCAATAAGAATACAGGAGAACCCCTTAAGGTGGTCGATCATATTGGTTGTCATTATGCCAAGATGTTCCCTTCAAAGGGGGTAGGTGGCGCTGAATATCCATATGTGCTTGCAGGAATGGTTGAAGAATGGGGAGGTGAAGTGATTGACTATCCTGAGCGCAGGCACTGCTGTGGATTCGGCTTCAGACAGTATCTTGTTCAGGCTAACAGAGGCTTTTCTGTTGCATGTTCAAAGGAGAAATTCGAATCAATGCAACCATTCAAACCTGACATGATCATTACTAATTGTCCAGGATGCCCAATGTTCCTCGACAGATGGCAGTATGTAATAAATGAAATGGAAGGAAAGCGATATGGCAAGGATGGCGAAGGAATCCCTGTATTCACTTATGAAGAGGTAGCCGGTCTTATTCTTGGCTATGATCCATGGGATCTTGGTCTGCAGATGCATCAGACAGATTGTGAGCCGGTTCTGGAGAAAATGGGGATTGATTATAATCCTGACATGAAATATGAGATCAACGGAACAATAACAAAAGTGAACTCCCGGGTCTCTTTGAGTATCTGATAGCCAATGAAAAAACATGTAATTGTCATAGGCGGTGGTCCTGCAGGAATGGAAGCAGCCGGACAGCTCATTAAAAATGGTTATGATGTCAGCCTCTTCGAAAAGGATAAAACGACCGGGGGACATCTTAATGAATGGTTCAAGCTTTTTCCTGACAGAAGAGCCGGCTCTGAGGTCCTTGATTATTATAAGAACCTTATTTCAGGGAAGGATCTAAAAATTATTAATAGTACAGTAGTAGAAAAAGTTGGACAGAGTGGTGGATCATTAACCGTGTCTACAAAAGAAGGTATTGAGCATACTGCCGACGCTGTCGTCATAGCTACAGGTTTCGACCTTTTTAAAAGCACCCGGAAGGAAGAGTACGGGTATGAAATTTATGATAATGTGATTTCATCAGCCGATCTTGAAGCAATGTTCAGGAAAGGTGCTGTTATTACATCTGAAGGTAAAACACCAAAGAATGTAGGATTTGTGCATTGCGTAGGTTCAAGAGATGAAAAAGTCGGCAACCTGTATTGTTCAAAATTATGCTGCATAACGGCAGTCAAGCAAGCTATTGAGATTAAAGAGCATGTACCTGGTACGAAAGTATATTGCTTCTACATGGATATGCGAATGGGAGGAGCTTACTATGAAGAGTTGTATCGCGAAGCTCAGGAGGAGTGGGGTGTCAATTTCATCAGAGGTAAAGTATCAGAAGTAAGTGAATCGATAAATAACAGGCTGATCGTCAAGGTAGAAGATACTCTTGCCGGAAGGCCTCTGAAAATGGAACTTGACATGCTTGTTTTGATGGCGGGAATGGAAATGAGCGAAGCTGGTAAAAAACTTGCCTCTTTGACCGGTCTTAAGACCGGAGATAACAGGTTCTTTTCTCCTGCAGACCATCATTATGGAAGCAACAGGAGCAACATCAGCGGTATTTTCTATGCCGGGGCATGTACTATGCCAATGAATATAACAGAAACAATCTCACATGCCAGGGCTGCAGTTGCAGATGTCATTGATTATTTAAAAGACAGCAAAAGGTAAATGGATAAGTTCGGTTTTGCCATATCACAACAGCGTCAGATTGATTTTGAAGCCAACAGGCGGGATATTGCAGAATATATTTCTGAAAAGGAGCCTAGTTTCAGGGTTTGCATAGAATGCGGCTGTTGTGCTGCAACATGCACAACCGGTAACTTCACACCATTCAGCCTGAGAGAATTACTGATACTTCTTAAACGAGGAGAAAATGACAAGGTCCGCGACAATATTAATAAATGTATGCTCTGTGGGAAATGCACACTTGTATGCCCCCGCGGTGTCAATACCCGTAATGTAATATCACTTGCACGGGAAGCTTTTCAAGACAGAATAAAAAATGCAGTTTGATCCGTTTATCATACCATTTAATATAGGTCTCTACTTCATACTTATCTATGCGGTGGTAAGAAGTGTGATGTGGTTCAGGGATCTCTCAAAGCAGGATAAACTAAGACTGCAGCGCGGCTTTTTTGGACGCTCATTCGGGCAGAGCCTCAAGGAAATATTTATGGAGAGCCTGCTGCACAGGAAGATTTTCAAGACAAACTTCCGTCTGGGATATATGCATATGAGTCTGGCATTCGGATGGTTCCTCCTTATCCTTTTCGGGACACTGGAAGCAGACATCTTCGGATCGAGTCACCTGAATGCCCCGTATAAAGCAATTTTTTTCAAGTATTTCAATCCCGACCATGGACGGGCAGGCTTTGAGGCTGTCTGGTCATTCGTGATGGATTTTCTGCTGGCTGTTATCCTCTCAGGTCTTATTATTGCTATAATCAAGAGGTTATACTCCAGGATCGTTGGAATGAAGAAAACGACAAAGCTGAGACCTCTTGATAAAGTTGCCCTTACCTCCCTCTGGATGATATTTCCAAGCCGACTTATTGCAGAGAGCTTTACAAGCGGAGCCTATGGAACAGGCAGCTTCCTGACCGGCTCACTCGGTTCATGGCTTGCATCATTTCTTCCTGCACACGAAATGGCATATCCTTTCTGGTGGCTCTATTCACTTTCACTGGGAACATTCTTTGTTCTGCTGCCCCTTACCCGGTACATGCATATTCCCACTGAACTCTTCCTGATATTCGCAAGGAACTCAGGGATAACCACTGGAGATAAGGCAGGCGCTTTCACCGATATACAGACATATTCATGTTCATCATGCGGCATATGTATTGATGCATGCCAGCTGAATTTCTCGACAGGAATAACAAACATACAGTCTGCCTATCTTCTCAAGGGTATCCGCAACAATGAGAATGTGAAAGACATTGCATTCAACTGCCTGATGTGCGGCCGGTGCGACCAGAAGTGCCCTGTGGGTATAGAGCTTACTCCTATAAGAATGTTACGCAGAAGGGCAGGGGAGACGGAGCATGTCGAAAAAAGCATATTGAAGAGATATTTTCCAGATAAGCCAAGCTTCAATCCGGTAAAGGTCAGCGAAAAACCATCCTTTGACTTTCTTCCATCCTCCAGGCCGGTAAAAGCTGATGTCGTTTACTTTGCCGGCTGTATGACACACCTCACGCCTTCCATCAGGAACTCAATGATAAAGATTCTGGATGCCTCGGGTGTGAAATACAAATTCATTGATGAGAATGGAGGAGTATGTTGCGGCCGTCCTCTCATGCTTGCAGGACAGGATAAGGAGGCCAGGGAGCTTATCAACTTCAACTCAAAGCTTATCCTGAAATCGGGTGCACAAACGCTGGTAACTTCATGCCCTATTTGCTATAAAGTATTCAGGGAGAGCTATTACCTTGATATTGAAGTGCTTCATCATACGCAGTTCATCAAAAACCTGATAGATGAGGGATCCCTGAAACTGAATTTCATGAGGAAGAAAGTTGTGTACCATACACCATGCGACCTTGGAAGAGGTTCAGGTGTCTATGATGAGCCAAGGGATGTACTCAGGTATGTTTCACGACTGCAGAAAACAGATTTTGATAATGAGAATTCTTTATGCTGCGGAGGGAGCCTCGGCAATATGAAGATAAGCTATAAGCAGAAACAGATAATTGCAGCTGACGCAGCTGCACGCCTGACGAAGGATAATCCTGAAATTCTTGCGACATCATGTCCTCTATGCAAGAAAACCCTTGCTGCTGCTACAGAAACAAAGGTTGCCGATATAGCTGAGATCGTTGCAGAAGCAATTATGCTTCCTAATCTCATGAAGGAAAAGTCAAATCCTATGCTCATTGTAAAAGAGCCTGTCACTATTTGATCTTATTATTTTTAGTTTTCTCCTCAATCCATTCCCTTGCATTTACAAATGCCTTAATCCACGGGGTGACATCGTCATTTTTACGGTCGGCAGGATAGAAACCGCACTGCCATGGGAAATATGCTCTTTCGAGATGTGGCATCATCACGAGGTGGCGGCCGTCATCTGAACACAAACCAGCGACATCGTAATCCGACCCGTTGGGATTTGCCGGATAAGTATGCGCTGAGAATTTCATTGGTATGTTATATTTCTTTTCATGGTACGGAAGGCTGAACATTCCTTCGCCATGAGCAACCCAGATCCCAAGCTCCATCCCTTCCATATCATTGAGCATTACCGAGTTGTTCTTCATGATCTTTACTCCGAGAAAGGCGGATTCAAATTTTCCGGACTTATTAAGCATTAGTTTCGGCATTTTCTTATGGCCAGGGTATATTAGTCCAAGTTCTGCCATCAGCTGACAGCCGTTGCATACTCCCAGGGAAAGAGTATTTGAACGCTTATAGAATTTTTCAAGCGCCACTTTTGCACCCTTGTTAAACATGAATGCTCCTGCCCAGCCTTTTGCAGAGCCAAGCACATCGGAGTTTGAAAAGCCCCCTACGAAAACAATCAAATTTATGTCTTCAAGCGTCTCCCTTCCGGAAATAAGATCCGTCATGTGGACATCCTTTACGTCAAATCCTGCAAGGTAAAGGGCATAAGCCATTTCTCTGTCTCCATTGACGCCTTTTTCCCTGATGATGGCAGCCTTTGTTCCGCTCTTCTTTCTTCTTTCCGGAGAGATGCCAAGCGATTTGAATGACCCTTTGAATGCTGCCAGGCTAATCTTCAGGTCGTGCTTAATGTAATTGTCGTATCTTTCTTTGGCAAGTTTCGGACCGCATTGTCTGCGATCGAGCAGGTAAGATGTCCTGAACCAGCTGTCGCGCAGTTCATCAATGTCGAATTTGCTTTTATAACTTCCGTTGGTGACGAACAGTGTTCCGTCAGTCACCGGGTGTCCTATCGATAAATATGAAATGCCGTTCTCCAGCAATATCTCTGCAACCTCTTCTTCATCCCTTACCTGAATAAGGATCCCGGGATTCTGGCTGAACAGCAACCTCACAGTATCCTTGTCATTGAGAGCTGAAAGGTCAATAGCCAGCCCTCCTGACGTGTTGGGAAAGCACATCTCAAGAAGTGTTGTAAGCATCCCTCCGGCAGAGATATCATGACCGCAAAGGATCTTGTTCTTCATTATAAGTGACTGGATCGTATTAAACACTTCTGCAAAATATTCAGGGTCCTTAACTGTGGGTACAGAATCGCCAAGGCAGTTTATTACCTGTGCAAAGCTGCTGCCTCCCAGTTTCCGCTCATCGCGGCTCATATCGATATACAGAATGCTGGTATATGGATCATTGACAAGAACAGGTTCCACAATTTTCCTGACATCCTTTACTTCACCGGCTGCCGATATTATGACTGTGCCAGGTGAAAAAACGACCTGATCCTTATATTTCTGTGTCATTGACAGACTGTCCTTGCCTGTGGGTATATTTATCCCCAGAGCTGTTGCAAAATCTCCGGCAGCTTTTACTGCATTGTATAGTCTGGCATCTTCTCCGATATTTTTACATGGCCACATCCAGTTAGCTGATAATGAGACACTTTTAATCTTATTGGCCAGAGGTGCCCATATTATATTTGTCAGGGCTTCGGCTATTGACAGGAGAGAGCCTGCAGCAGGATCAATCAACCCTGCTGCCGGTGCATGCCCGAGAGAGGTTGCCATTCCCGATCTTCCCCTGTAGTCAAGTGTAATAGCTCCAAGATTGTTGAGAGGAAGCTGAAGAGAACCAGCGCATTGCTGTTTTGCTATTCTGCCAGTTACAGACCTGTCGACTTTATTTGTCAGCCAGTCTTTACAAGCTACTTCCTCAATCTGCAGAACCAGTTCGGCATATTCATGCAACCTTGCCTGGCTGTATTCTATCTTTTTCCAGTTCGGTTTTACATTTGAGTCATTCATCACTGTTTTTGGCGGTTTGCCAAACAGTGCTTCAAGCTTTATGTCGATGGGTTTTTCGCCTGTGATTGGATTTTCCAGAGTAAACTGGTGATCTCCAGTTACTTCTCCAATAATATAAATGGGTGCTCTTTCTCTTTCAGCGATCTTAATGAATGAGTCAACAGAAACTTTTTTCATTATCAGGCCCATCCTTTCCTGTGATTCATTGCCTATTATCTCTTTTGCCGACAGAGTAGGATCACCTACCGGCAGCTTGCTGATATCCACTTTTCCACCAGTAACTTCCACAAGCTCTGAAAGACAGTTCAGATGTCCGCCTGCGCCATGATCATGAATAGATACCACCGGATTGTTGTCCATCTCACTCAATGCCCTTATTGCATTATAAACTCTCTTCTGCATTTCGGGATTTGCACGCTGGACTGCATTAAGCTCAATTCTGCTGTCGTAATCCCCGGTATTAACAGATGATACAGCTCCTCCTCCCATTCCTATCCTGTAGTTGTCACCACCCAGAAGAACAATGAGATCACCCTTCTCCGGAGTCTCTTTTTCACTGTCTTTTTTCTTACCGATACCGATGCCTCCGGCCAGCATTATCACTTTGTCGTACCCGAATTTTTTCAGGTTTTCGAAATGTTCGAAAGTGAGAAGTGATCCGCAGATAAGAGGCTGCCCGAATTTATTTCCAAAGTCGCTGGCGCCATTGGAAGCTTTTATAAGGATATCTTCCGGAGTCTGGTACAGCCAGGGCCTCTCCTTTGTCTCTTTTTCCCATGGTCGTCCTCCATCAGGACGAGGGTATGATGTCATGTAAACAGCTGTCCCGGCGATTGGAAAAGCCCCTTTACCACCGGCTATGCGGTCTCTTATTTCACCGCCAGTTCCTGTTGAAGCTCCGTTGAATGGTTCTACAGTTGTCGGGAAATTGTGGGTTTCGGCTTTTAATGATAAAACCGACTCAAAGGTTTTTATATTGAAGTAATCAGATTTGTCCTGAGTTGCAGGTGCAAACTGTTCAACCACAGGACCTTGTATGAATGCGCAGTTATCCTTATAGGCTGAGACAACCTTGTTAGGATTTGTTTTTGTTGTTTGCTTAATGAGCTGAAATAAGGTTGATTCATTCTCCTTACCGTCGATTATGAAAGTTCCGTTGAATATTTTATGCCGGCAGTGTTCAGAATTGACTTGCGAAAAACCAAATACTTCACTGTCAGTAAGCTTCCTTCCGATTTTCAGGGAAAGATCCTCCAGGTATTCAATTTCGTCGTCGTTAAGTGCAAGTCCTTCGTGTTTGTTGTATTCACTGATGTTCTCAATGAAAATCACAGGGTCAGGCATTCTGTCGATAGTGAAAATCTGCTGGTCGAGACCTTCATACAGTGACTGAAGCATTGGATCCCATTCAGGTTTACCTGCAGCAAAATGAAACTCTTCTATCCTTGTAATACCACTTATCCCCATGTTCTGTGTGATCTCCACTGCATTAGTGCTCCATGGGGTGATCATCTCTTTCCTTGGCCCGATATAGTTTCCGCTGATGCTCTCTTTACCGGTCAGTTCAGCATTATCAAAAAGCCAGATGAGTTTTTTAATTTCTTTTTCAGGAAGCTTCAGGGAAGTTCCAACTACGAGGATATTTTTTAAAGCGGTTTTGAAGAAGAGGATCATGGATAATGAATAATTTGCTTTGTAAA
>JAPLDY010000143.1 GCA_026391595.1 Bacteroidia bacterium | reverse complement strand
TCTGATCCCATCGTCCGCCGGAGATAACTCAACAGTGATATCTGCGAATTTACCCCTGCCGCCTGACTGCTTTTTGAATAATTCGCGAAACTCGGCTGACGATGTAATGGCCTCTTTATAAGCAACCTGGGGTGCTCCCTGGTTACATTCAACATTAAATTCCCTCCTTAACCTGTCGATCAGGATTTCCAGATGCAGCTCACCCATACCGCTAATAATGGTCTGACCGCTGTCGGGATCAGTTTTTACCTGGAATGTAGGATCTTCCTCGGAGAGTTTATGAAGTGCCATTGAAAGCTTGTCTACATCGGCTTGTGTCTTAGGCTCGATTGCCACACCAATGACAGGTTCAGGGAAATCCATTGATTCAAGCAAGATCGGTTTATGAATTGCACAAAGCGTGTCACCTGTCTTAAGATCCTTGAATCCGATACCTGCACCTATATCCCCTGCTGAAATGCTCTCCTGGGGATTTTGTTTATTGGCATGCATCTGGAAAAGGCGGTTTATCCTTTCCCTTTTGCCTGTGCGCACGTTCAGGACTGTATCACCTGCGTGAAGGGTTCCTGAATAGATGCGAAGGAACACCAGCCGTCCGACAAACGGATCTGTTGCTATTTTAAATGCGAGAGCGGCTAATGGAGCTTCATCGTCCGGCTCACGTGTTATTTCCTCATCATTTCTCGGGTCTTTTCCGATAATTGCGCCTTTGTCGACCGGTGACGGAAGAAAGGCGGTCACTGCATCGAGAAGGTTCTGAATGCCTTTATTCTTGAATGCGGCACCGCAGATAACTGGAACAGCATGACTGGAGATTGTCACTTTTCTCAATGCTGTGAGAATCTCTTCGGGAGTTATTGACTCATGATCCTCAACATATCTCTCAAGAAGAGTATCATCTACCTCTGCAACAGCCTCGACCAGTTTGCCTCGCCACTCTTCAGCCTCCTCAATGAGCTCATCAGGAATATCTGTAATCTCGAATTTTGCACCCAGAGCTTCATCATCATTATATATGATGGCTTTCATTTGTATAAGGTCGATCATTCCCTGGAAGTTCTCTTCAGCACCGATGGGTATCTGAACAGGAACAGGATTTGATCCTAGTTTCTCCTTTATCTCATGTACCACACTGAAAAAGTCGGCACCGGCACGGTCCATTTTGTTCACGAATGCTATTCTTGGCACACCGTATTTGTCGGCCTGTCTCCATACAGTTTCAGACTGTGGCTCAACACCTCCAACAGCACAGAATACGGCTACGGCACCATCAAGGATCCTGAGAGATCTTTCAACCTCAACTGTAAAGTCTACGTGTCCGGGAGTATCGATGATATTTATTTTGAACTCCTCACCCTCATATTTCCAGTATGTTGTGGTAGCTGCGGAAGTAATGGTGATCCCTCTCTCCTGTTCCTGAACCATCCAGTCCATCTGAGCATTGCCGTCATGTACCTCTCCCATGCGATGTGTACGACCAGTATAAAACAGAATACGCTCTGTCGTTGTGGTCTTACCGGCATCGATGTGGGCCATGACCCCGATGTTTCTGGTATATTTCAGATTCTTATCCATTATCTTCTGCTGCCCTGAATATCAATTAGAAACGGAAATGAGCGAAAGCCTTGTTGGCTTCCGCCATCCTGTGAGTATCTTCTTTTTTCTTATAGGCACCACCTTCAAGCTTATATGCTGCCATAAGCTCAGCTGCAAGGCGTTCTGCCATTGAATGACCGGTACGTTTGCGCGCAAATGAGATCATGTTATTCATGCTGATGCTTACCTTGCGGTCGGCCCGTATTTCCATAGGAACCTGGAAAGTAGCGCCACCGACGCGGCGTGCTTTTACCTCAACCTGAGGTGTAACATTTTCAAGAGCCTGCTTAAATATCTCAAGTGGTGTTTTGCCTTCGGTTTTGAACTTATCGCCCACGATCTCGAGAGAATCATAAACGATCTGGTAAGCAGTTGATTTCTTACCGCTGTACATAAGATTATTGACAAACCTGGTTACATAGGGATCCTTGTATTTTGGATCTGGTAACAGAATCCTCTTCTTTGGTTTTGCTTTTCTCATTATCTTATTCCTTTAATGTTACTTTTTCGGCCTTTTAGTGCCATATTTTGATCTTCTCTGAGTACGGCCATCTACACCGGAAGTGTCGAGAGCACCTCGTACAAGGTGATAACGGACACCCGGAAGATCTTTTACCCTGCCACCCCTGATAAGAACTATGGAGTGTTCCTGAAGGTTATGACCTTCTCCGGGAATATAAGCGTTTACTTCTTTCTGATTTGTAAGCCTTACCCTTGCAACTTTCCTCATTGCTGAATTAGGTTTTTTTGGTGTAGTTGTATAAACACGCACACAAACACCTCTTCTCTGAGGACATGAATCAAGGGCCGGAGCTTTACTTTTATCTATCAGTTTCTTCCTGCCTTTCCTTACTAACTGCTGAATTGTCGGCATATTTCCAAT
Organism: Bacteroidia bacterium; assembly: GCA_026391595.1. Taxonomy (GTDB): domain Bacteria; phylum Bacteroidota; class Bacteroidia; order Bacteroidales; family VadinHA17; genus LD21. The sequence goes on along the minus strand of JAPLDY010000143.1, from coordinate 1,202 downwards.
TATTAAGTATTAAATTTTACTTCAAAAAATGGTTTGCAAAGGTATGAATTTTATTTACTAATCTGCAAACAGGTTCAATATTTTTCTTAAACACAATAACACGCATTAGTCACATAGGCCTGAATTGCCAATCATCAGGCTCCTCAGCATGTTTTGAAACTATGTCTATTCAAACTTGGGTGTAAGTTATGAACAGGTGACTTCCCGACCTTTCCCAGAGAAAAATGTTTTATAAACTTACCTTTGAAAGAAAAACCGGTACTCCTGCGTTTCAAAAAACTGGTGCAAAGAAAATAAAAAATTTGTAATTATGCTCTCTTTCATAGAGTGTTTTTAAAAAATTATTATTTTTGCCACCTCCAAACAGGGAGTCTATATAAATATGGTATTAGCGACCCCCTTTCCCGTTCCCCCCAAGGGGGGAATGCTTTTAAACTCCTTCCCCCCTGGGGGAAGGTCGGGGATGGGGGTAAGAAAGAATATAAATAAAACACTATAATATAATAACTTACAATCATGAAGACATACCAGACTGACCAGATAAAGAACATTGTGCTCCTGGGTAATTCGGGATCCGGTAAAACAATTCTGGGAGAAGCGATGCTCTTTAACGGCGGCATTGTCGAGCGAAGAGGTACAATTGAAGGCAAAAACACTGTTTCCGACTATCGTCCGATAGAACATGAGAACGGAAACTCGATCTATTCCACAGTTCTCTATACTGAATATGAGAACAAGAAGATCAATATCCTCGATACTCCGGGGCTGGATGACTTCAGCGGCGGTGTGATTTCATCTCTCTATGCCGGAGATTCAGCACTCCTGCTTATTAATGCCCAGAATGGCGTTGAGGTCGGAACCGAGATACACTTCAGGCATGCTGAGAAAGTTCATAAACCAATGTTCATCGCTGTTAACAGCCTTGATCATGAGAAAGCAAATTTTGAAAAGTCTCTGGAAATGATGAAGGAGCGACTGAGCAACAACATTATTCTTGTTCAGTATCCTGTAAATGAAGGCGTTGGATTCAATTCAATAATTGATCTGCTCAGAATGAAAATGCTCCGTTATGGCAAGGATGGAGGAAAAGCTGAGGTTGTTGATATACCTGCTGATCAGAAGGATAAAGCAGAAGAACTTCACAATGCACTGGTTGAAAAAGCAGCTGAAAGCGATGAAGCACTGATGGAGGTTTTCTTTGC
>JAPLDY010000195.1 GCA_026391595.1 Bacteroidia bacterium | reverse complement strand
AAAGATGCCACATCATATTGCGTAGCGCCTTTTCTGCCACCCTGGTAGTCGATAAACCATGGCTGGTCTTCTATTACCATTATATTTGCAGTTTGGAAATCGCGATAGAGGAAATAGTCCTGCCCTGTCTCAAGCAAATAATCGGAAAGAATATTGAAATCATGTTCCAGGTTCCGTTCATTAAAAGGTACTGCCAGAAGCTTCAGCAACATGTACTTGAAATAGTTCATATCCCACATCATGGATTGCCGGTCGAAGCTCCTGTGCGGATAACATAGATCGAGGTTAAGTCCCTCAATGCCTCTGGTTTGAAAGTAGATTAAAGTTTCGAGGATTTTTCGGTATAGTTTCTTTGTCTCATCATTGAAATCCTCTATATCGGGCCGGTTATGCAACCAGGTATAAAGATTTGTATCTCCGAGATCCCTGAGAAAATAGAGAGACTTTTCAGGCATATAACAGAATATTTCCGGTACGGGAAGGTTCTTAGTCAGGAAATGTCCTGTAAATCCGACAAATGCATCGTTTTCCTCCCTTAAAAACCCACCCACCCTCTCCCGTGAAGGGATTTCCTTGGGTCTTGTTTCTTTTGTACCGCTCCGCGGAATTTGGCGTCGCCGAGCTTCGCTTCGCTCCGGTTCCTCACTTCGTTCGTCAATCTTCCGTCTTATAATCTTATAAACACTTTCTTCCTGTATAATATAAATGATATCAGCCATATCAGGAGCACTTGTATAATGGCAAACATCAGGCTTCCGTTCATGTTTCCTGCAACCGGCACACAAACCTTCTCGTAAAACCAGGTATAGAAAGTAATTTTTGTGTCACCTGACGGTATTTTTATTACGTAGAGCATCATCCTGGTCCAGACACCTGCAAGAAAATATGAGAAGATCGTATTTGTGCCGAAAACCAGGAAGGGCATTCCCCATTTCTGCAGCTTTCCTACATCTGCAATCAGGTAGATCAGCGCAAGCACAATCATCCCCAATCCAGCAGTATACAGTACATAAGAGCTGGTCCAGAGAGCTTTATTGATCGGGAAAAAGAGTCCCCAGAATATCCCAAGCCCTGTTGAAGCTATTCCAAAGAGGACTAGTTTCAAAACAGTTTTAGCATCCGCTTCCGCAGAGCCTATAACTTCACCAATATAATAACCTATCAGCACAGTGCAAATTGCAGGCAGAGTGCTTAAGAGTCCTTCAGGATCAAATGGTATCCCGAATCCTTTATACAGGTGGTTTGTACCCAGGATTGCAGCGTCGACCTTTGCTGCAAAATTCCCTTCAAGGCTGTAAGGATCAGCGCCTCCAAGAAATCCAATGATAGCCCAGTAGGCTATCAGGATTACGGCTATAGCAATCCATAGGTAGTTTCGTTTCACTGTAAGACAAAGAAGTGAACCGAATAAATATGCCAGTGCGATTCTCTGAAGCACGCCCATGATCCTCAGAGTTGAATAGTCGCGGACGAATCTTGGGAATATTGCCAGGAAAAGTCCAAGTGCAAATATTGCAAGTGTCCTCCTGAGTATTCGGATGATTGAACCTGTATTAATCTCATTGCCATATTTCTTCATTGAGTACCATAAAGAAACGCCAACGATAAAAAGAAAGAACGGAAATACAAGGTCGGTGGGTGTACATCCGTGCCATTTTGCATGTCTCAGGGGTGCATAGACATAATCCCAGCTTCCGGGTGTATTGACAATAATCATAAATGCGACTGTCAAACCTCGGAAGATATCGAGAGAAACTAGTCTGGTACTGTTTTTTGCCATGTCTGATTCTTTTTGGAAAAGTGTAAAAATAATAAAAGCTGTCCCGGTATTAATATGGGACAGCTTTTATTTATACAAAATAAATTACTATAGGGCAGTAAATACTTTCACCGATGAATTTGGTGATTTAACTGCCCTGAAGCCTGCCATTATGTGATGATACCTTCTTCCGATATATAGTGTCCAATAATCTGTATAGTCTACTAAGGTACCGGCCGTATTCATTATCTTCAGTTTCCCAAGATCGTTTCCATTGGCGTCTACAACCCTCATATTAAAATATATCTGGCGAGAACCTGATGAAACATTAGTGGACTTTACAACAGTAACCTTCTGCCAGCCAGTTGTCTCTCCAAAAGAAACAGGAGAGCCAATATTAACAGCCAGATTTGTTCTGGAATCAAGATATTGATACTGTATTCTAAGAGCACTTGTCACACCCGCAGTCTCATAGAGGAAATTGTAAAACTTGATCCATGCAATTGAATCCGTTTTATCTGTCACATTGGCTATATAGGGGTAGCCATTGTCAAAGACTACGGGAGGCAGATTGAAGTCATGTACAAAAACATTCTGCTTGCCAGTAGTTAACGTAACACTCTGATCATAAACTTTTACCAGGGATGTGTCTGCAGGGCCCTGGAACATTTTGATGTTTACGGTTCCCGGATCAGCATTATAGAAGCGTCCAACTGCTCCCCCTGGTGCAGCATTGTATGGTGTAAGAGGTGCTTTCCTGTTAGCATAGAGTACATCATTGACTTCTATTCTGTAGATGTAGTTAGCTGCAACATTTGTAACAGGATTCATATAGTGCAACTGAAACTCGGCCTTATTGGTCAGAGGTGTAGAGTCGTAAGTAATTTCGTGCTTCTCACACGAAACAGTAAGTGCGACCACCATAACCAGACTTAATAATTTGAATATTTTCATGATTGTCGATTTTTTTTGTTATAACTATTTCGTGCCAGCTGGATAATCGCCCGGATAAGCAAACCACGGGATAGAGCACTGGTAGTTGTCTGCTGTTCCCGATATTGGCAATAATTTTGACAATGATGGTTTGTTCCACATATACTCTGAATTATAACGCGGACGGATACGATAACATGGAGATCCTTCATTAAACGTATTATAGGCAACTTTCCGGCCCTGAACCTGTGCCGGGTAAAGATAAAGACCTTTATAAACTTTTGTCGGGTCAGTATCCCATTTCTGGTTTAGAGTATTGAGAGTCCAGCCGTTATCTTTAGCAGGATAATTTCCGGTGTAGGATATGTCATAATTATATTTTCTCATATCCACCCAGGCTTCCTCTGCACCCCAGGGATATAGTGCCACCCATTTCTGCATCATGATGTGCGACAATGAGAAATCTGCCGGTGCGAGCCCATCTACAAATGGACCTGCTTTATACTGGTTAGCCAGAGTAACAAATGTTGCCTTCGTTATTTTATCGCCACCAATTGCCGATCCTTTTGTACCAGATGAAATATAATTTGCCGTGAAATCGAGGTCTGCATAAACACCGGCTTTAAAGGCATTATATGCTTCAGTTTTCATTCCCAGCTTCCAATAAGCTTCTGCCTGGCAGAATTTAATCTCAGCGCAGGTCATCAGGATATAAGGAGCTTCATCCCTGTAGAGCCATTTGCCCTTGCCATCATTAATGGTTCCTGTATATGATGAAGAGGAATTTCTTCCATAGAATGAGGGTGCATTTCCAATAGGTCCGGTGTAGGCAGTGGCGGCTCCGCCATAGTACTTACGCTTCTTGATGCTTTTTATAACATCCATATTATCATAAGTCGGATCATCAATCGTTGAAAGCTTAACGGCTACACGCGGATCGTAATGTCCGTTTAAAGTGGTTATGGTATCACAGATGATCTGTTTAGCTGCCAGGGTGTAAGGATAGTAAGGATTTCCGGCAATAGGTATTTTATTACCGGTGCTTGGGTCATAATTGGGAACAGTACCGGTGAATACCTGGACAGCATATTCATGCTGCCAATAGACCCACGAAAGGTTACCTCTGTTAGTCCCCCAGAAGTTATTATAGGCTGCTTGCGCAGCAGATGAACCGCCTCCTCCAATTTTAACGGTGGCATCATCATTGAATGACTGGAATGAACTATCAGCATACTTAATCAGGTCCTGAGCATAATTAGCTGTGAAGTTGGTCTTGTTTGATAAAGATGCATAGTTGCGGACAAGTACACCATAAGCAAATTTGATCCATTTGTCCTTGTCTCCGGAATAGATGAAATCATTAGCGCTAATTTTGGTGCCATATCCAGTAGCATCTGTCATTTTCAGGTATGAAATTGACTTGTGAGCCCAACCCTGAATTGCCAGATAGATAGTATCCTGATAATCATACCTGTGCGACAGAAGACCTGGGACAAATGCATCTTTCAGAATAAGCTCTGCATGGTGTTTGGTCATCTGATCCCATGAGAAAGCTTTAATAGCATAACCGATACCGGCCAGAGTCCATTCTTTATTTGCAACTGATTGATTGATCATGTTTTCAAGGTTCATTCCCTGAAGCCAGTATACAAAACGCCACAATTCACCGCCTGCATCACTTCCTACATAGTAGTAATGGCTTGCGAAATTCGGATATGAAGAGGTTCCCATCATCTGGGTGAGCCCACTAGTGGCACGTACATCATAATACATGCCCTGATAAGCCTGAATTATCCCGGCTAGATATAAATAACCGTCGATATAAGCTGGGGCATCCACATTCTTGTTGACATCGAGATATTTTTCACAGCTCGTATTTATAACGAGCAGCGATGTCAGCAGTACAATATAAATTGATATCTTTTTTATCATGGTTTCAATTATTTCGGTTATCAATTATTTGAAAGTCACACTCAGGCCAATAGAGAAGCACCTGGGATTTGGCAGTGACCAGACATCTATTCCTTCCCCGCCTGTACCGCCAAGAGCAGCTGATGCCGTGTTACCGACAGCATCAATACCTGAATAGTTGGTCCATACGAACAGGTCATTACCTGTTATAAATAAGCCTGCCTGTGATAATGGCGTTTTTGTCAACAATTTACCCGGTAGATCATAATTAAGACGCAGTTCCTGTAAACGCAGGTAATTAACTCCTGTCTCAACCCAGTCTTCGTCACCTCCCGTATATGTTGTTGGAAAAGATTTGTAATCAACAGCTATGTTATTTGCGGTAGGATTGGCAGTGTTTTCAAGACCATCCTGGAGCACTCCATTAAATACAACCGGATCGCTTTCCCGGAGATCAACTGATTCCCAGCTAAGACCTTCCTGCATCATGTAGCGTTTTGTCCCATTGACCAGAGTAGCTTTATAACGGCCTGAGAACATTGCAAAAAGACGCAGGCTTTTATACCTGATATTGGAAGTTATACCAAAGCGCAATTTCGGGTTACGGTCACCGATAACACTCCATGAGCCGCTTGTAACCGGAAGCCCTGTAGTTGGACTGATCAGGATCTGTCCGGCATCATTGCGCAAATAAGCATTTCCAGTAATTGTCGTGACCGGATGACCTTTCTGAATACCGTTTCGTATATTTCCGGAGTTCCAGGTATAAGCGTTGTAGTATTCAGTAACGTTATCAGGAAGATAAACAACATCTGAAGTATTGTGATCGGCAGTTACGCCAATATTCCATATCAAGCCATTTGACATTTTGAGGACATCTCCGTTAAGTGCTGCTTCCCAACCCCATGTTTTGAAGGTACCAACGTTCATTGTGTTCAGAACGAAACCTGTACCATAACTCAGCCTGAAGTTTTTAATGATCTGATTATCACAATAGGTCCAGAAATAGGTGAAATCTGCATTTACCCTGTCGTTCAGGAAACGGCCTTCAAAACCAATTTCTTTTGATGTAGTCATTTCGGGAACCAGGTTTTTGTTTGGTCCTGTGTAGTCATATCTGTAACCACCGCCCCAAAGAGCTGTAGTAACCAGCTGAGGATCGATTTCCAGAGGACCGGCATCTTTACCAACCTGTGCAATTGAACCACGAAGCTTAAAATAGTTGATCTGCGGAACGCTTTCCATAAATGGAAGCTCAGTAAGGATGAATGAACCTTCGATAGCCGGATAGAAATAACGGTTGTTTTCCACAGGTAATGTTGAAGACCAGTCATTTCGTGCACGCAAGGTCACATAAGCCATTCTGTTATATCCAAGTTCTATCTGGCCTGAAATGGCCTGTATCCTTCTTTTTGTCGATCGCTGGGTAGAGCTTACAGACAATGGATCGCAGTTGTTGATCGATTGAAAATCAATAACAGCAAATTTGGAGCCTGTAGTAGCAGCAAGGTTTACGCCGTTTTCCACCTGGTGGTACCCAACCTGAGCTGAAAACGAAAGCTTATCGCTAAGGAAAGTGTTTGAATAACCTGCTATGACATTTAGCGTTGGATCGGAGAAGTCTGACTTTGTCAGGTTATAATATCCTACTCCGGACTGGTAAGCAACATAATATGGGTGTCTTGAACTTATGTATGTCTGCATACCAACGTCCCATCCAACCTGTACACGCAGAAACGCATTTTTTATAGGGGTTAGATTGGCTGAAAGGTTAGAGATGAAACGGTCGGACTCATCAGTGAATTTATTCTTATAAAAACCATAAATCGGATTTATCAGGTCGGCATCGAGATAATATGTTGGTGTTGACATGTGTGAACCATCAGGATTCATGTAAACTGACATGTCATCAACCATCGGCCAGCGCATTGCCCTGTACAACGGTCCTTCTGTTCCGATGGGCACCTTATCGTTATTGGTGGCAGCATATTGCATCGAAGACTCAACGGTCATCCACTTGGCTACCTCAGCTTTCCCCGTCAAGGCCAGGTTGAACCTTGAATAATTCGAGGTTTTAACAACTCCATCCTGGTTTAATATTGATGCAGAAGCGCGGAGAGTGATCTTGTCCGTTCCCCCTTCAGCCGAAATATTATGTTTCGAAGTAAACCCTGGTTGCATAATAGCAGCAATATTATCATAAAGTACTGCGTTATCGGGATACAGGCCTCCGTAACGGGTTATATAATAATAGTTTGCCGTTCCGTAGTAACCGTTTGTATATTTGTCCTGGAGCTCTGGAAAACCATAGGCTTTATCCCAGCGGAAAGAATTACTGTAGCTTACTTTGCCTTTTCCAGATTGTCCCTTTTTTGTTGTAATGATAATTGCTCCGTTTGAAGCATTTGAACCATAAAGTGCGGCAGCGGCGGCACCTTTCAGTACTGTCATTGATTCAATATCTTCAGGGTTCAGGTCATTACCACGTGAAGAATAGTCCATGTTGCGGACTGAGTAATATTCCAGCGATGAACTGCCAATCGAGCCAAGAGGGTCAAAAGTAGAGTTGTTCATCGGGATACCATCAATAACATATAAAGGCTGGTTACTGCCAGAAATAGAAGTAATGCTTCTTAAAACTACATTCGTCGAAGAACCAGGGGAACCACTGGTGTTTGAAATATTCATTCCAGCAACTCGGCCCTGCAAAGCTGATACGAAGTTGTCGCGGCCTGATTCAATGATATCAGCTGCCTTTACGGTCTGTACAGATGACCCGACAGCCCTGGCAACACGTTTCATACCGAATTCTCCGGTTACCACAACCTCGCCCACTGTTACGGCTTCAGATGACAAACTTACGTCATACCGGTTCTGGGTTCCGACTGTAATCTCCTGAGGAGTATAGCCAATAAATGTAAATACCAGGACTTGTCCCGGAGAAACACCACTGATGGTGTAAGCTCCATTCATCGCGGTAATAGCCCCGATGGCGGTGCTCTTAACAACCACATTCACCCCTGGCATGGGCGAATTGGTACTGGCATCGACCACAGTACCCGTTAGGGTCTTGGTCTGGGCAGCAGCTGGTTGAAACAGCATCACTAGCATTGCCGCCGTTAAGCACATAAACAGAATTTTTCTCATCTCATCGATTGTTGGTTAGTTATTAGGGTTTGAAAATTTAATATATTAAATAGGTTTCCCAATTTACTAATTATTTTTTGTATGATGTATTACAACTATGAAAATATTTTGATTTTAATAATAAATAAGCTAAAAATTCGGGAGATTCCTCACTTCGTTCGGAATGACATCTTTAAAAAATGGCATGCGGAGAGGGAAGAACGGCCGCGGCGCCGCCGTTCTTCCCTCTCCCTGACCATCCGAAAGATCTGTCATTCTGAGCGGAACGTAGTGAAGCGAAGAATCTTTCTGAATGTATGGAATCATTATAATCAATTCTTTTAAAATATCTTTTCTTTCTCGATTATCCCTATCCCAGGTTTTTCATTGAGGCTTACCTTGCCATTTTTTATCAGCATGCCTTCATAGCAGTCGTTGTTGATCAGCAGGTTACCGTCAAGATCAGCCCAGTTGGCAAGAGGGGATAATTGTGCAGCTGCAGAAACCGCACACGATGTTTCGGTCATACAGCCAATCATAATTTTCATGTTCATTGCTTTAGCCAGGTATGCCATTTTTATAGCAGCGTTCATGCCTCCGCATTTCATGAGCTTAATGTTTACACCGGAATAGACACCCTTAAGTACCAGCAGGTCGTCAGCTGTCTGTACTGCTTCGTCAGCAATAACGGGGAGCGGAGAATTCTGAGTAAGCCACGCAATATCACCAATCTGTGATTTCGGCATAGGCTGTTCAATGAACATCACATTTTTTTCCCTGAGCCAGTGAGCCATCTCAAGTGCATAATTCTTGTCTTTCCAGCCCTGGTTGGCGTCAACACAGAGAGGTTTGTCCGTAACAGATCTTATGGTATCTATCATTATCCTGTCATCGCCAGCGCCGAGCTTGACTTTCAGAACATTGTATGGTGCTGCTTCCAGAACTTTCTGTTTTACAACCTCAGGAGTATCAATACCTATCGTAAAGCTTGTATCAGGCGTTTTCATGGGATCGAGCCCCCAGAGCCTGAAGCATGGTTTGCCAAGGATCTTTCCAACAACATCGTGCAAAGCTATATCTACAGATGCCTTGGCTGCATGATTTCCCGGCATGATATTATCAACGTATTCAAGAATATCCTCCATCAGGAAAGGATCACTGAACTGGCCAAGATTCACCTGCGACAGGAACTTTAAAACAGTTTCATGGCTTTCGCCGAGATAGGGAGGCATAGAAGCTTCTCCATGCCCCTTAATGCCATCGTATTCTATTTCAGTCAGGACAACAGGTGTGGTTGTCCTTGAATTTGAAGCAATTGTAAAGACATGTTTCAATTGAAGCTCGTAAGGTGTGAACTTCAGTTTTAATAATGCCTTTTTTCTTTTAATCTGGCCTGATCTTTTTTCGATCTCATTTGCAAGGACCGGAGCGGTGCCGGTCATCAGCGCCCCTGCAAGAAGGCCTCCGTATTTAATAAATTCCCTTTTTTTCATTTCTGACTTTTATACCAGTTATTCAAACCTACCGGTTCAGTACCCTTTCCGGGATCTGCACCTATAATCCTTCTGGCTCCTCTCAGTCCTTTCCCAAGATAAGAACTGTAATTGGATCTTGTTGAATCAAGACTGTTTATACTTACCAGGCCTGAGGAGTGTATTACTTCAGTGTTGCCAATATACATTCCTGTATGAGTGATCCGTTCCTTCCCTTCTTTATTCAAGCGTCCGATATATACCAGATCGCCGGGCTGAAGATTGCTTAAAGAGGAAGAGACATCCACCTTCACACCATGCAGAAATTGCTGTGATGCATCGCGTGCAAGAATGATGCCTCCGGTAAAGTAAATTGTTTTGGTAAATCCGCTGCAGTCCATGGCTTTGGCAGATGTACCTCCCCACAGATATGGATACCCTATAAATTGTTTTGCAAATATTATAAGCTTCTCAGCCTCTTTGAATTTTTCCACGCTTCTATCTCCTCATTATTCACCTCCTGAAGGCCGCTGTCGTTTACCCAGCCAACGTAAAAATCAGGAGTCTGAACGAGAAGCCATCCCCCTTTCTTTTTAAATATCTTCACAGGGGTACCCATAATAGCCTGTGAAACAAGTTCTGAAGAATAAGATGGTAAAGCTTTGACGTTAGCTACACTTATTGACACAAGTCCCCATGGCTTGTCATTTATCGAAGAATCAGGCAACAGATTGAAATTATCTGTGTACTTAACTTTCATGTTTTCAAGGTATGCAGTCACGTCGTCTTTTAAACCCGGCAGACTGGTCTCACCTGTCAAAACAAATAAGCCTTCATTATTTTTTCCGATTGTGACATCGGCTATGGCCTCCCTTATATCAGGAACCCATTTTGATGCAATCGAATCGATACCTTTCTGAATGTCAGGCTGGACAACAGGATGAGTGCAACCGACTATAAAAAGTACCGGAACTAATAGTAATAATGACTTCATAGATTATTCATTGTTATTTCAATTATTTTGCCTTCCATCAGGGTAAACCAGTATTTTCCATTACTGCCTGGTAATACCATATTTACAGATGAGTTTCCTGCTTTATATTTCCATTTGACCTCCTCAATATCCGGATCAATTGCAACAAGAACTCCTGAGCGGGTAGCTGCAATTACCGTATTTTCAGTTGCCATAACCGGGCATGGATTATGTTCATAACCAAATCCTCCGTTTACTGCCCATTTTGTTACAGGATAATTCTCAGATGCAGAAACCGCAACGAGAGTGTCGTTCATAAGCTTGGCATAAATCAACGAACCATCCATACTTATCCCCATAGATTCACGTACCTGATGCTTATTTGTCCTCCATATCTCTTTTCCTGTTTTAAGGTCGAGGGCAGTCATATATCTATCGGGGGCAACAATAAATACTTTACCATTTGACAATACAGGGGAAATATTGCCCGGAGAATAGAGCTTCTGAGGCTTTCCATTATTCCATTTCCATTTCAGCATGCCCGTGTTTTTGTCAAGGCAATAAAGATGTCTGTCCCATGCTCCAAATATTACAGCCGTTTCCGACAGTGCCGGACTACCCTGCATCAGATCACCAACATCATTAAATTGCCATAAAATGTTCCCGTTAAGGGCATTAATTTTGTAAAACGTTTTATCTCCGCCACCTATGCAAACAAAATCGCCTTCCGCAATACCTTCAGCCAATACAGGCCGTCCTGTAAATACGCGCCATAACACTTTTCCGTTTATAGCTTTAATTCCGATAATGTTCCCATCGACACTTCCCATAACAACTACGCCTCGGCAGTTGACCGGAGTTGAATAGACCGGCCCTGCAATCCTGAATTGCCATAAAACCTTTTGTGATTTTGTGTTTATCCCCTTCACCCACCCTAAAGAGTTAGCATATATAAGGATAGTATCATTTACCAGGCATGGTCCGGTGAATATGGAAGCTGTGTCGGTTAGTAAGGTGACTGCTTTTATTCCGGGAAAAGATTTATTCATTGAAAAGTCGGGTAATGGAGAGACCGGAATTCCTGACAATGTATCAGGCTTCATATAATTCAACCGTATTGATGGATTGCCGGCTGCTTTCCCTAACACCTTATTAAATACATAAACAGAATCTCCTGATATCCTTATTATATTATAACCTGGAACACGTGAATTTCCCATCAGAACAGAACGTCCCATTATTCCGGGGATACCATTGAAATTAAAAAGTGACAACTGGTGTCCGTGGCCGCAGAATGAAAGACGGCAATTTGCAGATCTCAGGATATCTGTAACTTCAGGCCAGTCACTTAGTCCATCGGAAAGAGGATAATGCGAAAAAGATATCAGGACGTTATCACGGTCAGAACTCCCTCCAAGCTTTCGTTTCAGCCAGTACAGGTCCTCTTGTTTGACAAGACCATCGCCCATTCTCATGAATGGACCTGTGTTGAAACCGATAAATGTAAAGTTTTCAAACCTGAAATAAAACCTGTCATCACCCCAGAGTTGATCGAATGTAAGCCCGGCTGACTCTGACCAGTTTGTTTCATGATTACCCGGAATCACATGGTATGGCTTTAAAAGTTTATCCAGGGCTCTCTTCACTGCTGACAGCTCTGCATCTGAACCGGTATTGGTGAGGTCCCCGGCAACTATGGTGAAGTCAAAATCCGCAGCATTAATTTCATCAACGATCCTGTTTAGTGCAGAGTCGGTGTAAGAATCCGGATTAACGTGCAAATCGGCAAGAAAAGCTATTGTAACCTTTTTTTGTCCAGACAGGTTAAATATTTCAACCACCAGCAAGAAAAATATTAAACTTAACTTTCTTAACCACAGGGTGAAATGTTCAGTATAAATAATCTTCACCGGTAAAATCCGAGACCTCATAATTGAGTTAAAAGTTGTAATACATCTTACAAATTTATAAATTGAATTAAAAATTTAGTTACTTTTAACTGAATATTTATTCACAATTACTTACATATACCAATTATATGATATCCAAGGTATTAAAAACATGCCTCTTATGCTCTTTCCTGTTAATGACTATGTCGTGGTTCACTATAAATGGCCAGAAAGTAGAAACCGGACTGGAGGTCTTTTTAAGAGGGAATTTTAAAGAAACAGAGGGTAAAAATGTAGGATTGATAACAAATCCGACTGGTGTTGATCATAACCTCAGATCTGCGATCGACATTTTATTTAGTGCAAAAGGCTTCAAACTGGTTGCCCTCTACAGTCCTGAACATGGCATAAGGGGAGAATTCACAGCAGGCGAGTCAGTTGGTTCTGCAACCGATCCGGTAACCGGACTACCGGTATACAGTCTTTACGGCAAGACACGCAAACCGACGCCCGAAATGCTTAAAGGAGTCGATATTCTGGTGTATGATATCCAGGATATCGGATCAAGGTCGTACACATTTATCAGCACTCTCGGCCTCGCAATGGAAGCAGCAGCAGAGAACAATATTGAGTTTATCGTACTCGACAGGCCGAATCCTCTGGGTGGCATACGCATGGAGGGGCCACTTACTCTCCCTGCTTTCACCTCATTTGTCAGTCAGTTCCCTATACCTTATATACATGGATTGACTGTCGGTGAACTGGCAATGTATCTGAACGGTGAAGGATTGCTGAAGAACGGGATCAAATGCAAGCTTAAAGTAATGAAAATGGAAGGATGGAGCAGAGACATGCTTTTCGATGGGACCGGGTTGCAATGGGTACCTTCGTCGCCGCATATACCTTATTCAAGTTCGACACTTTATTATCCTGCCACAGGCATCTTTGGTGAGCTTTAAGTAGCAAGCATAGGTGTAGGATATACATTACCCTTTCAACTTTTTGCCACTGAGTGGTTCGATGCTGATTCTCTTGCGAATAATCTGAATGCCCTTCATCTCCCGGGGATAATCTTCAGGCCGGTTCATTATAAGCCTTATTACAGTGTCTCGGCCGGGAAAACTGTAAATGGTGTACAGATCCATATTATTGATCCGGAATCGGCTCCCCTGTCATTGATCCAGTTTTACATTATGCAGGAAGCCCATAAGTTGTGGCCCGGTAAGGATATATTCGCATTGTGTGAACAATCGCGTCTTGCCATGTTCGATAAGGTATGCGGAACTGATAAGGTGAGGATTGAGTTTTCTAAAACTTATTCAGTTGACTCCATACTCGGTCTTTGGAATGATGAGATACCCGCATTCAGGGAGAAGGCGAAGAAGTACTTTCTCTATGACTATCTCATGTACTCACCCCCCATCTCTGCTTAAGCACTATTCTTTATACACATCTTTTTAAGTAGTCCTCTAAAAAGGGGGAGATTCCTCATTACGCCTCCTTCGTCGGCATAATTCGGAATGACAGGATTATTGTTGTTAATGATGGGAATAAGCGGCGATCCGCTATCACTCCGGGGTTTTTGAAATACTTTTCTAATGCGGATCGCCGCTTATTCCCCTATCCTAAAAAAATTATCTGTCATTCCGAGGCGAAGCCGAGGAATCTCCTACCTTGGCCACAATCATTATTACATTGTTCTGAGAGGCAGGAATCCCCTAACCTTTTACCATCGGCTCTAATTTATGGATGATTGATCTTCCCTTCTTTATAAAGATCACTCCAGTCCTTATTAAAAGAATCTATCAGCGCGATTTTTTTTAAACGTGAATATCCCTTAAGTTGCTTTTCCCTGAAGATTGCTTGGTCAATCAGGTCAAATATCTCAAAATAAATCAGTTTACTAACGTTATATTTCTTTGTAAAACCCTTTATCTTCTTCTCCTTATGCTCAAAACATCTTCTTGCCAAATCATTTGTAACTCCTATGTAAAGAACGGAATGATATTCATTGGTAAGAATATAAACATAGTATAGATAAAGTTTCATCTTATTACTATTTATATGATAACATTTGTCAACAGCGATGACTAAAACAAAGTTAGAAGAATTCTTGTCATTTTAACATCCTATGGTATCAGTTCTTGGCGAAAAGCCTACGGGCTTTTCGCCTCCCCTCTCCCCCATGTTAATTCCAATGCCTCCTGTCATTTCGAGCGCAGCGAGAAATCTCCCTTTTCTTCCACTCCTTTTATTCTTTTTTCCCGTTGAGGAAAGGGATCTTCTTCTCCTTCCACACCCGTTTGTTCTTTCTACACAGCGAAGCCGAGGAATCTCCTGAATTTCAAGACTATACTCTAAAAATATTTATTTGCATTTCTACTTCTTCTCCCCTTCCATGCTCTTTTCAAGATCTCTTGCATACGTCAAAAACTCATCAGGTTTCATCTCTCTATGGTATATCATTCCATGGGTAGCCCTGATCTTTGGACTCTCATTATCATAAAAGAAATCTTTCCCCAGTATAAGCTGTACCCTCTTAAACTGATCAACCCATATCTGCTGCGACAGCTCGCTGAAAGGACCATCAAGCTCAGGACTTGGGAAGGAAGCATCTACCTGACTGATATAGCAGTTTTTGAAGGACCAGTTTAGTACCGCCATTGAGTTCAGTGAGACCGGGGTAAATATATTTGCTTCCGAAGGGTGAAATTTGTACCATACATTCCTGTAGCCTATTATCCTGATACCCGATAGATCCTCCTCCTTTTTCCATTGCCGGATTGCCTGGGCCAATGTCTGAAGCACTTTATAATGAGTGTCAGGTCCGGATCCTTCAGGATCAATAACAAGACTTATAACCGTTGGCCGCACCTTTCTCAGCATCTCTACAATTGGCTCCACATCGCGGGCCTTGCTGGGTTGTGGAGTAAAGATATCACCGGTATAGAATCCCAGTCTCATATGCTCAATATTCCTGACCTTAACTCCATAATGAGCCCACACCAGCTCCTCTTCGAATTCACGAAGCATTCCCTTAAGCTTCTGTATATCAGTCGGATTCTTCTCTCCGCTGTATGAGGATTTAAGCCGATCAATATTCAGCTGAATTCTGTCTAAAAGCTCTTCCTTAGACTTCAGCTTGTATATCTCAACCAAAACCCTGGTAATGCGGTGGCATACACCTCTCAGCATTCCTTTTTTGTCGTGTTCAGCTATCTTGTCGAGGTAATGACTGACATCCTTGTCAAATTTATACCGGTATCCTTCATCAAAGAAGTCGGGATATCTTAGCATCTGGATCTTATCATTGGCAATCAGACTTAATGTCTCTTCGAGCAGGTTTTGAAGCATGATGTTCGTAACAGCCGTAAAGCCTGAAGTGAATATTGAGAAGTAGAATTTGTTCGACTTTACACGCAATTGCGGAATAATGATCGGGAATATTCCCAGCATTATATCATCATGGTGAGGACCTGTATGAAGAAATGTCTGACCTTCTTCTTTTTTTAATCCTGCTTCAATTTTGATTTTTGTTGATTCAATAACCTTTTCAACTTTTTCCATGCTCAGGTCTGGGATCATAGAGCAATACCTGTCATTTTTAAGATCGCTCAGCTTCAGTTTGTGAGCATATTTGTCGATATTCTGGCAAAGATCAAAAATCGCCCTTTCGGTTTTCTCGAAAGTCCATTTGCCTTCCTTATAATATTTCTCTATACTGTCGTGAAGCTTAACAGCAGAGCCTTCTGTGAGATAGAACCTTGCGTTTTTCTGACGCTGAAGAACAGTTGCAGGGTATAGGTTATCCGGTCCGTTCTCAAGAGCATTTTTAACAATCGTGGCTTTCGCTTCACCAGCTGCAAAAATTATAGAAACGGCATCCGGATTGGAAGTGATTGTTCCAAGACCTATCGTTATCACCAGTCTGTTCCTTGATATTTCTATCCCTCCAAGATCGCCAGCTGCGGCAGCCTGTGATTCAAAATTGGTCGCAGTCAATCGTGTTGTAGAATTATGGTCGCTGCCCCTTGTATTGAATGCAATATGTCCGTCGGGGCCCATACCTCCGAGCCAGAAACCTATCCCTCCCATCTCTCTGATCCTGTCTTCAAAATTCATGCACCAGTTGTCAATGCAGAATATTGACGATTGCTGTAGTTTCTCTATCGCTGACTGAGGTTCCCTGTTTCTAAGGGTAAGATCGATACAGCTATCAGGAAATACTTCAGAATAGCGTTTGCCTGAAGGAAGGGCTATCTCATTGGCATTGAATAACAGAGCCTTTTTCTTATCAAGATTGAATCCCTTGATATAGAAGTTCAGCACATAATCGTGGAAGCTGTTATGATGTTCCGGATTGATAGGATAAAACTCATCCATCTGAACAAAATGCAAGCCTCTGAGAGATGGCTTCTTCTCGGGTGACAATCCAAATTTTGCCCTTAACTCAATGATATCCGGCTTGTTCCAGCCTTCAAGGATTCTCTGTGTCCATTTGATGAAATATTCCGGAGTTTTTCCTGTCGGAAGACTTATGACTCCATCCGGGTTTTCAGATGACCATTCAAGAAACCGCAATGATGTCAGCAATCCCAGGTCAGGAAGGTTCCTCACTACTATATAAGGCAGCTTTGTCGACCATCCATCCCTGCCCGAATTCCTGAAAAATACCTGTTCTACTTTAGTTAGTCCCTTGATTTTCATACTTGTAGGTATAAATAATAGGATCAATCATGTTTTAACGCATCGTACAATATCTCAGCAGGATGCAGCGCTTTCCGGCCTGTGCCGTCTGCAATATGGTGCCTGCATGAAGTACCAGAGGCAGCAATAACAGTATCTTTTTCTGCTGCTCTCACGGCAGGAAAGAGAACCATCTCCCCTATTTTCATGCTCAGGTCGAAATGCTCTTTTTCATACCCGAATGAACCTGCCATTCCGCAGCATCCGCTGGGTATCTCGGTCACCTCATAATTCAATGGTAATGATAGCATCTTTTTTGTAAAGTCTGTTGAAGAAATAGCCTTTTGCTGGCAGTGTCCATGAAGCAATATCTTCCTGGATTCGCCGGTAAACTGATCCGGTATTATTTTGCCATTTGCAACCTCCCTGCAGATGAACTCTTCCAGCAACAAAGCATTTTTCCCCAATCTCCCGGCAGTACTCGCAATATCTGCACCCGCAAGTTCCGGGTACTCATCCCTGAAAGTCAATATTGCAGATGGTTCGATACCCACAAGCGGCGATTCTTCACTGACTATATCTTTCAGAAGCAGTACATTCCTGTTCGCAATTCTTACTGCAGCCTTTAGCATTCCTTTCGATAAAAAGGTCCTGCCGCTCTCCAGGTGTTTGGGTATCAACACGTTAAAACCCAGTTTCTCAAGGAGAAGGATTGTTTTGATACCGATATCGCTCTCATTGTAATTCGTAAACTCATCTGCAAAGAGATATACGGTTCCATTTGCTTTCTTCTGCCCCTGATTTCTGCGCCTCCATCCTACCAGAGTCGTAGCCGACAGCCCCGGTATCTTCCTTGCCGCAGCAAAGCCAATCATCTTCCTGAAGAGGATTGTTCCGGTCAGAAAGTTTGCAACGGGTCTGACAACCATTGCAATTTTATAAAGCCTGGGCAGCCATCCGATCAGAAGTGTCCGGAAAGGAGTGCCATGTATCTCATAATAGTGCTGCAGGAATTCAGCTTTCAGTTTTGTCATATCTACGTTCGAAGGGCACTCCGACTTGCAGGCCTTGCATGAGATACAAAGGTCCATAACCTTATAGATCTCTTCATGATCGTAAGGGTGTTTCTTGTCCGACCGTGTCAGGAACTCCCTCAGGATGTTTGCTCTTCCTCGGGTCGATTTATCCTCATCCCTGGTCGCCATAAATGTGGGACACATAGTTCCTCCGATCATTGAGTTTTTCCTGCAATCGCCTGATCCGCTGCACATTTCGACGGCATGAAGATACCCTCCCGCTTCAGGGAATCTAAACACCGTTGAGAGAGGAACGTTTTCTTTCCCCGGGATATATCTCAAACTATGATCCATCGGAGGTGTGTCAGTAATCTTACCCGGATTGAAAATATTGCCGGGATCCCATGTATTTTTGATCTGCTTCAGCAGGTTGTAATTATGCTCACCAAGCATCAGAGGAATAAACTCACCCCTGAGCCGGCCGTCGCCATGCTCGCCACTCAGAGACCCCCGATATTTTTTTACCAGACGGGAAATCTCTTCTGCGAGATGACGGAATGTCTTTACGTCACCCGGATCCTTAAGATTAAGCAACGGGCTGAGATGGAGCTCTCCTGTGGCGATATGAGCATAGTATGCACAACTTAGATGATATCTTTCGAGAACAGTCTGAAATTCAGCGATATAATCCGGAAAGAATTCAGGAAGGACAGCTGTATCTTCAATGACCTGGACACTTCTTTTTTCTCCCGGGATTATCAGGAGAACACCAAGTCCCGCCTTGCGCAGATCCCATACCCGCTGGATCTTATCTCTGTCGGTAAAAAGCGGAAAATGATATCCATAACCGGCTTTTCTCAGATCCTCTTCAATTTCTTTTGCTGTCTTTTCAATCTCAGAAATAGTATCCCTTAAGATCTCTATAATCAAAACTATTTTCGGAGTACCATTTATGAAGAACCGGTTTTTATTCTGTTCTATATTATCCTTAGTGCAGTTGAGAATAAAATCGTCAATCATCTCGATAGCCGCAGGATTATGCTTAAGTATCAGGATGTTTGCCCTGACAGCATCCTCCAGGCTTGAAAAATGAGCACAAATCAGACCGGTTTTTTGTGAAGTAATAGGTACAAGGTTCAATTTCAATCTGGTTGTAAATGCCAGTGTTCCTTCAGATCCGGCAAGTAGCTTGCACAGGTTTATCTTCTTCCCGTTCCCGGTAAATGGTTCTGTATCCATCAGGACATCAATAGCATATCCGTTATTGCGTCTCTTAAGGTCAGGGTGCGGGAATTGTTCCCTGATCTCTTTACGGTTGGCCGGATCCGATAACATACCGCGGATATTTCTGTAGATAGAAGCTTCAAGCGATTCCGGCGTTGCACTACATTTTTTATTGAATTCTTCAGCGGAAATTTCTCTGAAGGTCACCTCAGAACCATCAGAAAGGATCACATCAGCTTCAAGTATATGATCCCTTGTACTTCCATATATCAGTGAATGAGCTCCGCATGAGTTGTTTCCAAGCATTCCTGCCATACAGCAGCGGTTGGCGGTCGAAGTCTCCGGACCAAACTGAAGTCCGTGCGGAGCAAGAAATTTATTAAGCTCGGCAAGTATTACTCCGGGTTCAACGATCACCCATTTCTCAAGGGGATTGAATTCGAGGATCCGGTCCATGTATTTTGAAATGTCGACAACAATACCGGATCCTACTACCTGTCCGGCCAGCGATGTCCCTCCTCCTCTTGGAATTACAGAGCTTTTTATTGAACGCGCAAAAGCAATGATCTCTTTTATGTCTTCCTTATCCTTTGGCCTGGTGATGGCAAGTGGCATCTCCCTGTAGGATGATGCGTCAGTAGCATAAAGGATCCTCTGCAGATCATCAGTAAAAAGGTCTCCCCTTATTTTTTTTCTTAAATCATCGAAGATCATTTCAATCCTTCTTTTTTATTCCGAAGGCCGGATCTATTTTAAGGAATTTTAGTGCAATCAATCCTGGTATTGAACAGAGGATTACATAAACAAAGAAGTGCTGATAGCCAAGCGCCTCCTTCATGGTACCGGATATCATTCCGGGAAGCATCATTCCGAGGGCCATGAGTGATGTTCCGATAGCGTACTCGGCTGTCTTGTATTTGCTTTCACCCACATAATGAAGCATATAGAGCATATAAGCAGTAAAACCGAATCCATAACCGAACTGTTCCAGGGCAATCGCCATATAAATTGTGGGATCGCCGGGCATAGGCTGTACAAATGAAAGGTATATATACACGCTAATTGGAATGTTCATGCAAAGGGCCATTATCAGGATAAGTCTTTTCAATCCGAATTTAGCAGCAGTTATACCACCCAGTATCCCTCCGAGTGTAAGGCAAAGCATGCCTATAGTTCCATATGCGATCCCGTATTGCGCTGAGGTTAGACCTATTCCTCCGGCACTTCGGGAATCAACCAGGAAAGGCGTTGCTACTTTCACCAGCTGCGATTCTCCCAGCCTGTAAAACAGGAAGAAAGTAAGAGCAGGAACGACACCTGGTTTTGTAAAGAATGAGACAAAAACTTCCCTGTAAACCTTCCATCCCATTTTTTCCTTACCGGTGTTCTCAACAGGATGCGGCAGAGCAAACCGGTTGTAAATAGCCAGCATGATCAATACTATCCCCAGTATTCCGAGCGAAACAGTCCAGCTGAATGCTATATCTCCTGCCGTGATCGTGAAAAGAGATGTAGAGCTCCCGGTTAGGTTATGATTGACCTTTACAGAGGCTGCCACAGGCTTATTCCAGTTTTCTCCGGTAAACTCAAACCTCCCTGTCTGCTTTTTGGAAAGGTCAATGTCCTTGCTCCCCGATTTCCTTGCAACATTGACGACAATTGTTTCACCTTCATCAGGTGGCGCAGAAAGTGCAATGTAGATCACAGATGAATCAAGATTCGATATACCCGTCTGGAATACAGGAACCTGCAAGGTATTTGGAAAAATCAGGATAGCAGGTTCTCCTTCAGATTTCTGAATGGCAATTGTTGCCGGATCGAATGGGACAAATTCTCCGGCTGTAACAGACTTTGCCTCAAATGAAACCGGTTTCAATCCCGTATTAGTCTGGATCAAACCTGCAACAACGGGGATAAGGCCCAGGGCTGTAAGCATTGCAAAACGGTAAAAGGTGGATCTTATCCCGACAAAAAATGCCTGCTTGTGCTGATCGAGAGCATACATATAGAATCCATCGGCAGCTATATCATGACTTGCCGATGATATGGCTATCAGTGCAAAAACAGCAATCGAGAGCGGGTAAAATATGGGAAGCTTCATTACTGCTCCGACAGCAAGAAATGCCAAACCCAGAAGGAATTGTGTCATTACGATCCAGTTCCTTTTGGTGGATACAACATCAATGTACGGGCTCCACAGCGGCTTGATAGCCCATGGCAGATATAAAAGGCTGGTCCAGAACGCAAATGAGGCAATAGATATTCCCATGGTCTTGTAAATAAGACCTGAGGTGATCATTACTATGCTGTAGGGAATTCCCTGAAAAAAATAGAGAGTGGGTATCCAGCTCCAAGGAGACCGGTCTTTATATTGTTTCATCTTATATCCTATAGTTTATTAAATGAATATCCTTTCGCAGAAAAGTACTTTATTATTTCATCAAGCTTGTTGTAAAATTTATCCGTCCGGTCAGGGTGTGTCCCCAGGTGGATAAGTATGAATGCACCGTTCAGACCATCTTTCGAAGAAGACTCGAAGTTCTTTAGTCCGGCAAGAAGCTCATCCGATGATCTGTAATTCTTCATATCGGGAGTAGTATAATCAGCATTTGTTCCTGTCCCTGGGGTGAAATTAATAAGCGAAATGCCCAAATTGCCTGTCCATGAAGCAATTGCGGAGTTGTACCATTCATAGGGAGGAAGGAAGTACTTCGTTCCGGAATTTATTGCTTTTCTCTTTTCGAGTTCCTTATAGTTTGATTTAAGATCTGATTCAAACAGGCTTTTTGAGACCAGCAATGAGTCGCGTTTTTCCCATGATGCATAAAGAAGATGTTTATCGGAATGAGGACCGACAAAATGCTGATCCTGAACCATTCGTTTCAGAATGGCAGAGTTCTCCTTATTTCTGACAAAGTTCC
Source organism: Bacteroidia bacterium (assembly GCA_026391595.1). GTDB lineage: Bacteria > Bacteroidota > Bacteroidia > Bacteroidales > VadinHA17 > LD21. The sequence continues at coordinate 454 of JAPLDY010000195.1, read as the reverse complement.
CTGTCAAAAAGAATGAACCCTTTATTTTATTGTCTGAGAGTACATTCAGGATATGTCCGGCACCTTCACCATATTCATCCGCGGAAAAAACAAGGTAAATGTTTTTCTGGTCAGCTCCATTTCGTATTATTGCGCCGTTTGATTCCTTGATAATGACAGATTTTGACAGAGTCTGCTTCAACCCATCACTTTCAAGAGAAGACAGGATAAAACTGAGGCTCGCGGTGCCATCCATGGTTGGTTCATTTGTACTGTAGTCTCCAATATCATCGTGATAGACAACTTTTCCATTCTGGAACTCCTTGTACTCATCGGGACGGAATAATCCAACTCCTCGTAATCCCTTGAATATAGAGCTGTAAACCGGACCATCGATGAGGCCTCCTACGGGGATCTTATCCCGGAAAAGAGTAAGTGCAGCATGAGGATATCGCGGGTAATCGCCGCCTTCCGG
>JAPLDY010000002.1 GCA_026391595.1 Bacteroidia bacterium | reverse complement strand
CTGGCAGATCTTTTCCATAAATTACCTGAAACAAATTTTTATGTACTTGTCTTCGGTATAATAGCGTTTCTGTTGATATTCTTCGGTGAAATATATTTCAAGGGGAAACCGATAGCAATATATGTTGTAATCATTTCCATTTTGCTGATCTCATTAACATCCTTGTCGAAGCATGGTTTCAAGACAGTCGGACTAATTCCTTCAGAGCTTCCAAAGTTTCATATTCCAAAGCTGGTATGGGCAGATATACAGAGCGTTATGTTGCTGTCCGGGGCATGTTTCCTGCTGGCGTATATCGAAAGCGTATCTGCCGGGAGAACACTCGCACATAAGAACGGCTATGACATCAATCCACACCAGGAGCTTTTAGCTCTGGGACTAGCCAACCTGGGAACGGCATTCGGGCATGGGTACCCCGTAAGCGGCGGATTATCACAATCTGCAGTCAATGACGGTGCCGGCGCAAAAACACCTATGGCGCTGATCTTTACTTCATTGTTCATTGGCATATGCCTCCTTTTCCTTGCATCATTGCTAAAAAATCTGCCCACTGTTATCCTGGCCTCAATTGTTTTCGTGGCTGTAATAAAGCTTATCAATATAAAGGAGTTCAAGAGGATGTGGAAGGTAAATAAAACTGACTTTGTAATAGCTCTTCTGGCCGCAGTAAGCGTATTGGTTTTCAATATCCTCGCCGGAGTTATGATCGGTGCTCTGGCATCGCTTCTGCTTATTATTAAATTTGTGTCAAGTCCGCATGTTGCTATACTTGGAAAGATCCCGGCCACGGAAAGATATTCCGACATTGGCCGACATCCCGACAACCTATTGACTCCGGGAATCATGATGTTCAGAGTAGAAGCTCCTATTGTTTACTTTAATGTCAATTATATTTATTCGCATATCTGGCCAAAAATCGAAAAGGAATTAGGGGCTCTTAAAATTGTTATTTTTGACCTAAGCACTTCGGCCTATATAGATTCAAGCGGTGCCCGTCTGATAAAGAAGTTATATGATAGCCTGGAACCCCGGGGCGTGATATTCAAGGTTGCAGAAGCTCATTCTGAAGCAAGGGATATTCTCAGGTTTGAAGACATTGAGCATCTTTTAGGACATGTGAGCAGAAGGGACTCTCTTCATGATGTCATAACAAACACCCTGACCGAGTCGGAGATGCGTGAGAAAATTAGGGAAGAGTCTATATAACAACTCATTCATCAAAGAAAACTTCAGTCTTCAATTGCCGAGTGATAATCCTGCAGGGATCTCACTTTGTATTCACCATTCTGCCGGTCTCTGATTCCTTTAGTGGCTGAAAGAGCTGCAGATGTGGTTGTTATATAGGGGATCTTGTATTTAATGGCATTCTTCCTAATATAGGAATCATCATATTCACTGAGACGTCCGGCGGGGGTATTAACTACCAGGTCTATCTCTCCGTTCTTGATTGCGTCAACAATGTTGGGTCTTCCTTCATGAACTTTCAGGATAAGTTCCGATTCCACTCCCTGTGTCTGGAGGAATTTCCTTGTACCTCCCGTTGCCAGGATCCTGAATCCCATATCCCTGAAATTATGAGCTGTTTCGATGATGCGGTTCTTATCCCGGTCTGCGATCGTTATAAGTACAGTTCCCTTTATTGGAAGTGATGATTGTGTTGCCTCCTGCGATTTGAAGAAAGCCATTCCGTAGGTATCGGCCATTCCAAGAACCTCCCCCGTGGAACGCATTTCGGGGCCCAGAAGCGGATCTACTGACGGGAACATATTAAAAGGGAAAACAGCCTCCTTGACACCATAATGTTTTATCGTCCTTTTCTTCAGATCAAAGTCCGATAATTTCTGACCCAGTAAAATCTGTGTTGCAATTCTTGCCATTGATATGTTGCAGACCTTTGATACGAGCGGCACTGTCCGCGAAGCCCGCGGATTAGCTTCAAGAATATACACAACATCCTCGTAAATAGCATATTGTATATTCAGGAGACCAACAACTTTAAGCTCCATAGCAATCCGTCTCGTATAATCATAAATGGTTTTTTTATGTTCTTTCTGGATTACAACGGAAGGGATAACACATGCTGAATCTCCGGAATGTATGCCTGCATATTCGATGTGCTGCATTACCGCGGGGACGAATGCTTCGACTCCGTCAGAAAGCGCATCGGCTTCCGTCTCAATAGCGTCCTCGAGAAACTTGTCGAGAAGAAGAGGCCTGTCGGGAGATACTCCTACAGCTTTCGCAACATATTCCTCAAGCATCTCTTCATCAAGGATTATTTTCATTGCCCTGCCACCCAGAACGTACGATGGCCTGATCATTAGCGGATAACCTATCCTTTCAGCAATTCCAAGAGCCTGTTCGATATTGCTTGCCATTCCCGATTCCGGCTGGGGGATGCCTAATTTTTCAATCACGTGCCGGAACCTGTCGCGGTCCTCAGCCAGATCAATGGTATCCGGCGTAGTCCCCAGAATTTTGACACCAGCGTCAGCCAGCTCCCGGGCAAGATTGAGGGGTGTCTGACCTCCGAACTGAACAATAACGCCCTCGGGCTTCTCTTTCTCATATATGCTCAGAACATCCTCTGCAGTAAGCGGTTCAAAATAGAGTTTGTCGGAAGTATCGTAATCTGTTGAGACCGTTTCCGGGTTGCAGTTCACCATTATCGATTCCAATCCGGCATCACGTATTGCAAATGCGGCATGTACACAGCAATAGTCAAATTCTATACCCTGACCAATCCTGTTTGGCCCGCCTCCCAGCACCATGATCTTTTTTCTGTTGCTGACTTTTACCTTATCGGGTGCATTATATGTCGAGAAGTAATAAGCTGCATCTTTAACACCGCTTACCGGAACCGGTTCCCATGCTTCCTTAATACCAAGGGAATTGCGTTTTGCCCTTATTTCCTTCTCAGGAATACCGAGAATTTTAGAGAGGTACTTATCTGCAAAACCATCCTTCTTTGCCTGGATCAGGATTTTATCGGGCGGAATATGACCTTTATATTCAAGTATTTTTTCTTCCTCTTCCACAAGCTCCTTCATCTGGATTATGAACCAGCTCTTAATGTGTGTTTTTCTGTGAAGATCCTCAATATCAGCGCCTTTACGCAATGCCTCATACATCAGGAACTGCCTTTCGCTAGATGGGTGCTTGAGCATATTCATGAGCTCGTCGAGAGGCTTCTTATTGAAATCCTTTGCAAATCCAAGTCCATACCGTCCAATTTCTAGCGACCGGATAGCTTTCTGCAAAGCCTCCTTGTAATTCTTGCCTATACTCATCACTTCACCTACAGCCAGCATCTGTGTTCCCAGTTTGTCTTCGAGGCCTTCGAATTTCTCAAAGGCCCACCTGGCAAATTTAACAACCACATAATCTCCTGAAGGGGTATATTTATCGAGAGTACCGTCTCTCCAGTAGGGGATCTCGTCGAGTGTCAGTCCTCCGGCAAGCAGGGACGATACAAAAGCAATGGGGAATCCCGTTGCCTTGGAAGCCAGCGCTGAGGAGCGCGAAGTACGCGGATTAATTTCAATAACAACCACCCTGCCGGTCTTTGGGTCATGTGCAAACTGTACATTAGTGCCGCCAATAACTTCAATGGCTTCAACAATATCATAGGAATATTGTTGCAGGCGCTTTTGAAGATCCTGGCTGATTGTGAGCATGGGAGCAGTGCAAAATGAATCGCCGGTGTGGACTCCCATAGCATCAACATTCTCGATGAAACACACGGTTATCATTTGGTTTTTTGAGTCCCTGACAACTTCAAGCTCAAGCTCTTCCCATCCAAGTACAGACTCTTCGATCAGAACCTGATTGACAATACTTGCGGCCAGACCCCTGCTGGCTATAGTCCTGAGCTCTTCGAGGTTATAAACAAGTCCGCCTCCTGTGCCGCCCATCGTATATGCCGGCCTGATTACCACAGGAAATCCGAGTTCTGCAGCCGCTTTTTCGGCATCCTCAACAGTGTTAACCGCTTTGCTGTTTGGCATTTCAATACCAAGACGGGTCATTGTCTCCTTGAATGCGATCCTGTCTTCGCCTCGTTCTATGGCATCGATATTTACCCCTATAACTTCAACATTATATTTCTCAAGTATGCCTTTTTTTGCAAGAAGTGAAGAGAGGTTGAGGCCAGTTTGTCCCCCCAGGTTTGGAAGCAGTGCATCGGGACGTTCCTTCTTGATTATTTCTGTAAGAGCATACTCATTAAGCGGTTCAATGTAAGTCACGTCAGCTATTCCCGGATCAGTCATTATTGTAGCCGGATTTGAGTTTACGAGGACAATTTTGTATCCAAGCGATCGCAATGCTTTACAAGCCTGTGTTCCCGAATAATCAAACTCACAGGCCTGTCCAATGATTATCGGACCAGAGCCGATAATTAATACTTTACTGATATCATTCCGGCATGGCATAATTCTTTAAGCTGGTTATTGGTTATTAGAAATTTGGTTTTGGGTCTTATTTTTATAATGGCTGACAATAAAAAGAATTCCTGCAAGGATTAATGGTAATCCAAGAGTCAGAACGACAAAAAAGCTTTTTCCGGGAGAACCGGTTCTTTTGTAGTTAATATAAAAAACAAAAATGGTCCATGCAATTCCGAGGACCACGAGAATAATCCCTCCAATGAGCTCCCATTTCCATGCAATTAAGAGGAATATCAGCAAACAGAATGAAGGGAGAAGATGAATAAGCAGAGCTACGAGGTTCTGCAATAAGGTATTCCCGGGACTGAAGGAATCAAAAGCAAACATGCTGATAAACAGAATTGTAAGGATACCAAGGATGCGGGGCGTCCAGTAAAGGATTTTATTGGAAGGTTTCATTCTGCAGGTATTACAAATGGTTAATACAATAGTTTAGCTTTTCAAATTTAATAAGTTCTCACTCAGATTAATGGTAATGAGTGGTAATTTTGATAGCTGGCAGGAGTAAAATGAAAAGAACCACATTCATATCTTGTTTATTAATAGTTATATGCAACATTACTGTTTCTCAGAATTTCACCAGCAGCAATCTGCCTGTCGTCATTATAAACACTGACGGAGGTGTTTCCATCCCCGATCAATTCCGTATTCCTGCATCCATGAAAATAATTTACCGTGGGACGGGACAAAGGAACTATTTAACAGATCAGAGTACACCTGCATATCTGAATTATAACGGACGTATCGACATAGAGATCCGGGGATCCTCCTCTCAGAACAAGCCGAAAAAGCAATATGGTCTTACGACTCTCAAAGCCGACAATGCGACAAATAATAATGTAAGTCTCATGGGAATGCCTTCAGAAAATGACTGGATACTGAACGGCATGGTCTGGGATCCGGCACTTATACGTGATTACCTCTGTTTTAACCTTTCAAGGCAGCTTGGCGAATATGCATCAAGGGCAGTCTATTGTGAAGTGATCATAAACGGTTCATATAAAGGTCTTTACCTGCTTGATGAAAAGATCAAGGCTGATAACAATAGAGTGGATGTAATTAAAATCACCAATACCGACAATAGATTACCGGATCTTTCCGGCGGATATATCACAAAAGCTGACAAGACAACAGGGAACGATCCTATTGCATGGACTATGACCAGCTGGACAGGCGGCCCTGTAAATTACATGCATCATCTGCCAAAACCGGAGGATGTAACATCAGCCCAAAACACGTACATTAAAAATTATTTCTTCAGTCTTGCCAGCGCAGCAATGTCAGGGAATACCGGACTTGCATATGGATATCCGTCAATCATCGACATTCCGTCATTCATACATTATATGATCATCAGCGAGCTTTCATCAAATGCCGATTCATACTCGTTGAGCACATATTTTCACAAGGACAGGAATGGCAAGCTGAGGGCAGGGCCAGTCTGGGATTCAGACCTGACATTCGGGAACGATCTTTTCATTTACGGGTTCGACAGGAGTAAGACGAATGTCTGGCAGTTCGCTTATGGAGGCAACGACGGATCAAGATTCTGGCGTGACCTTTACCTTAACAATCAGTTTCGCTGTTATTTTTCAAAAAGATGGAATGAACTGATCCAACCCGGTCAGCCATTGAACCAGGCAAACCTTGAAGCATTTATCGATCAAACGGTTACATGGATCAGCGAGGCGGCTGAAAGGGATTATGTAAAATGGGGGATAAGTGGCAGTTATTCTCTATACATTCAGGAGCTTAAAACCTGGATCGGTGCGAGGATCAGCTGGATTACCTCAAATATCGGCTCATTTTCAGGTTGCACTAATATTGAAGTACCACCTCTCGTGATCACAAAGATCATGTATAATCCTCCGGAATCGCTATGGTTCCCTGACGGAGGATATCTTGAATTCATCGAAATTACCAATACCGGACATCAGGAGGTGTATCTTTCAGGAATATATTTCGGTGGGACAGGACTGGTTTATCTGTTCCCGTACGATTCAACAATTGCTCCTGATACTTCAATTTACCTTGCAGCCGACACATCGGCCTTTTATGTAAAGTACAGATTTAAACCTTTCGGTCAATATACCAGGCATTTATCAAATAGCGGGCAGGATATTGTTTTATCGGATGCTTTCGGGAATGTAATTGATAAAGTCCAATTCAGTGATACTATTCCGTGGCCCGATGCTGACGGCAACGGTTATTACCTGAAGCTGACCGATACAGGACTCGATAATAATACCGCTGGCAGCTGGATCGCTTCCAACGATTTGATAATGTCTTCAGAAAACACCAGCTATGATGACGGGTTGGTGTTATACCCTAATCCGGTTTATGATGTGCTGAGAATCATTACCTCAGGAGAGATAAGATCGGTAGATCTGTTTGATCTTTACGGCCGGCCATTGAGAAAAGTCAGTGTTGACTGCAGATCTTTCGAAATGAATATAGAGGATCTTGAAAAAGGAATTTATATTATCAGGGTTAATGTATCAGGCAGAACCATCATCCGGAAAATAATCAAATATTGATCATTCAGCACCGGCAGGGGTATTTTCAATTTTATTCTTTCCAAACTTAACATTTATTCCAAGGTTTAGCCTGAAGCGTTCAAATGAAAGGTCGGGATTCGAAGGATTAGCAGAAAATACACCCTGTACCTGAAATTTTACCGGATCATGTCCGGCCCGGAATGTAAACCCCGGTTCTATAAGCCAGGAAGTATTATTCGACCTGAGAAGCAAGAGTTCATCGCGTCTGTACACTACATCACTGGAGAAATTTATTTCATTGAAAGTTATATTGCTTAGCCTTAATGAGAATGCTGCTTCGATCGTTTTCATTCTTATACCGACATCAGGTTGGATAAAGATCTTGGAAAATTTCATATCTGCAGTGCCATCCTGAACCCAGCCTCCGCTACCCCAGTCCCATTCATTATAGGCAAAGGTATGCTGACCACTTCCTCCGCCGTAACCGGCATAAATCTCGAATACACCAATGGTCTTGAATGAAGTATAGAATCCGCCGAACCCTTCGAAATAACTGTATTTTGACAAGTCATCGTAGGTATCTCCGGAGTGGTCTTTTCCTCCTGTCATAAGATTGCCTCCAAGACCTATATGAGCAGGGAGGGCGAATGCAGCCTGTAATTCAAAGCTCGGGTTTACAGTTCCAAAGCTGCCGGCGGGCATTAACGAGACCTGACCTTTGTCATTGAACAGAGGAACGGTCATCATGTTGGGTGAATGGTACATATGCGGATAGGAGCAGCTGTTGAATAAAAGCAGCGCAGAAATAATGGTAAGAAATAAGTACCGATTTACGATCCAGTTTCTTGTATTCATAATTCCAGTGTTTATATTTTCCCTGATCCCGAAAAAAATTCTACTATAAAGGTACAATACAAAAGGTAAGAATGGCAAATTTATTTTTCAGTGAATTTGCATTGGCAATACCTTTGTGTTACTTTGTAAACTTTGTTGTTAAACTTTAATATGGTCCATATGAGATCAGTGATTTTAAAAAAGTGGCCGGTTCTTTTGCTGCTCCCTGCACTTTTATACTCCTGTTCGTTTTCCAAAAAGGCTTGTGTCAAAATGCTCGGGGCTTCGATAAAAAATCCTTACGATATTGTGATTGTTCCGGGTGTTCCTTTTGAGGACAGCGCCTGGAGCTGGGTCATGAAGGGACGCGTATACTGGTCGAAGTACCTGTATGACAAAGGGATAACACAAAATGTAATGTATTCAGGATCAGCTGTTTACACTAATTATATTGAAGCAGACATAATGGCTCTTTATGCTGAAAAGCTTGGCATACCCGGAGGACATATTTATATGGAAACGCATGCAGAGCACAGCACAGAGAATGTATATTATTCATACAAGATGGCGCGGAAGCTTGGATTTGAGCGCATTGCCCTGGCAACTGATCCATTCCAGGCAAAAATGCTGAAGAGGTTTACAAAAAAGATCTTAAGCCCCGATGTCGGGATCATTCCATTTGTTGCTGATACGCTTGAAGCTTTGCAGCCGACAATGATTGATCCTGAGATCGACTATCAAAAAGCATTTGTCAAAGATTTCACACCCCTCCCCGAGAGAGAGAATTGGTGGCAGAGGTTCAGGGGAACAAGGGGGTTGGATATTGATACGACTGTGTATAAATAGGTCGTGCAAGTCATGCAAGTCGTGCAGGTCGTGCAGTCTGACAGGATGGCAAGTCGATAATAATTAAACAAAGTTTCATAACTTTATTCCATATAGAAGAACTATAAAAGGGGAAAAATGAAAAGAACAGGATTTTACAGGACGACAAGCTTATTGATATTAAGTCTGATAGCATTCTTATCAGCAACCGGCCAACCTTCCGGCGGTCCTTAAGGCCCTGTTCGGCAGACATGGCAGGTACCAAAAACGGACGGTAAGATTTATTACATTGCTCTTTACGGAAAAAAAGATGCTGCAGGAGCAGAGCTGGCTGATCCGACAACTATTGAAACTGCTATTGAAAAAGTCAAGACCTGAGACGTCATTATCATACGGGGAGGTACCTATCGTACCGGTAATCTCATACTGAACCAGGGCATTACAATCCAGCCATATTCAGATGAACAACCCGTATTCAAGGGAACCCGTGTGGCTGCTGAATCCTCAGTTTGGTAAGATCGATTATAATGTATATGTGCAGAATACCAATAAGAAGACGCTTTATAATATTCTGTGGAGTCCGGCTAATAATGACACGTGTATTGTTGGATTCAACACTCCTGCGGAGCTGAGTAAACTTCATCCGGAGTTTGCTGCTCACAGCAAATTCTATAGTGATTATGACTTTTTCCGGAGCAAGGATCTGGGTAATTACCGGCTTGTGCCTGAGTTTCCTGGTTCAAAGGCGCCATCAGCTCTGCCTGCAGATATCAGTCTGCTTCTCAAACGACCGAAGAAAGATGTTCCTTTTGTCGGAGCATATCCTTTGAATTAGAGAATAGCAGATTCTTTCATATTCAATTAATAAAGGATCATTCAGGTTTTTGATCTTTTAAGCAACGCACTGAAAATCCTACGTTTTTAGGATCAGGCCCCCTGTCAAGCATAGAATTAAGAACCTCCCTGATGTTTCTTTCAAAAGCATAATCCGGAGGGTCTTTAACTGCAGTGGAGCTCCACCATCCGGTTCCGGACCCCATGTCGTAAAATCCTGCGCTGCTGCGATATCCGCCAGGAAGTGCCATGAAACCATTATAATTGCTCCCTCGGATACTATCGGTCATCTGCCAGAAAAGATTACCATCAGCCTTCAGCTTCATTCCTGCTTCCTGGCTATAATAATATCCGGAATCGGACCGGGTAGCATATGGGTCCAGAAACAATGCAAGCGTGTCCCATTCTGCTGCTGTTGGCACATGCCAGCCTTCAGGGCAGAGTTTGCCGGTGCTGACAGCATACCAGTTATATAGTGCTCCATACGAAGGCTTATATAAAGATTTATTATTGTCATACCAGCAATATGCCGGGCTCCTGGTTCCGTCCCATTTTACAGGATCCTTTAAATAGGGTATAGGAGTTCCATCATTAAATTTTTCGGCCCGCAAATTCTGTCCCATCCAGATCTGGTTGCCCATTTTAATTTCTGAATATATCTGGTTATTGACAGGATCGTTAAATGCAAGTTTATCAGGATCCATCTGGATTATAATAGGTTTGTTAAGGTCCCTGTTTTTGATTTTGTAGATCAATCCCGGTAAAAAGATCACCGCTAAAATTATTACAAGTATGACCAGGAGAAATTTTCTGAACGGATTAAGAAATTTATCTTTTTTTGGCTTATGCTCAGTTTTATCTTTTTTTCCAGCGGGCTGTTCAATGAATTCCCGCACTTTTTCTTCTGTCCCGGCTTTGCTGACTATCTTGAAATCCTTGTATTTAAGGTACCATTTGATGATGATTGCCAGATTGTTAAGTACAGGTTTCACCTGTTCAGGATCGAAATCCTTGGGGTGAGCGCCATAGTTAGCCATGCTGTTAAGGCTGAGCATTGAAGTGATAATATGCGACGGCACCTTTTCCTCAGAGTTCAACTTGTCGATAATACCTTTCAGAGGTTCTGTTTTGCGCGGTCTTTTCAGTTCTGTCTCACAGAGGTCGGTAACAATAACCTCGAGGCATCTTCTGGAATAGAGCATGACAACGTTAGGATCATCAGTTTTGATTAGTTGTTCAAGTTCCTTGACAATATCAGGCAGATGCCCCTTGAATGAATCATACAATGTGCCAAGCTCTCTTATTTCACCTTCCCAGAATGCCATATGGATATTTTTAGTTATTAAACTGATGCCCTAAAAATACAGTAATTTGTTCAAATGTGATCACTTAAAAATTCACGATCTGGGTAAAAGACCTTCATTCATAGCCGGGGCCGGCAATAAAGTTACAAGCTTCTTTATGCAGAGAGTTATGCCGCGTAAAATGGCAATAAATATTATGAGTGGCACTGCCAGGAAGATTTACGACCTTTAATCCGCCTTCGCGTAAAGCTTCGGCGGACGCGAAGGGCAGGTATAATTCCTCGGTGCTTGCACCGTTTTTTGAGTCCAGAATTTGCTCTGGGGTTCATACCATTTGATTGTGACGGCTCATTCCCCAGAAACCGTTCACAAGAATGCTTTTATTACCATCGGTAATTGTCTCAGGCTTAATCCACAGGAATCTTTTTTGCGGTTTTTTTTTGAATGTATATTGATATGATCCGTGACCCATCGTCCGGGCAACAATGCACTCAGGGTGAAAATGAAGATATAGATCAGAAAGAGAGCAAGAAAGCCCAATACTTTTTCCATAGAGTCGAAATATTTTGTTAAAAGTATTAAAAACCGCCTTCATTCTGCAAACCAGAAACGACCGTTTGTAAAATGAGCTTCATTTTTCTTCAGGGCATGCATCAAATTGCTTTCATATCAGTCTTTTTATCAGAATAGGAACTAATAAAGAACAAATTATTCAAGAACAATAAAAGTATTAACACAAAATTGATTAAGCCATGAAAAAAATTATCACAACAGCAGTACTCATTTTAATAATTGGTACTGCAACTTTCGCAAAAAAAGCTGTTGCTGAAGGTAAAACTTACTCAGCACTTGGTAACTACAGGATTGAGAAAGCCGACAATTCCGTTCAGATAAATGGTCAGGATTGCAAGGCTTTCAAAATCAGTTATGAGAACACTCCGATGGAGGTAACTGTAATTGTAATGAAGGACAAAAAATCCAGGAAGTATGTCGTGTCGTCTGACAAGCTTTCGATTCAGTATGCCTGGAACGAGTATTATTTTGGAGTTGAGAGGATTGATAAGGCTTTAAGCGATCAGGGTTACAAAACAACTGATGAACACCTTAACAGGGCAGAATATTTTCATCAGAGGGTTCTTAGTCCAGGATTGCTTATGGATCGTGAGTCAGCCAGGATGATAGCAGCATTTTTCCCGCTACTTCTGACACCGGATGAAAGTTTTGTAGCTGAGAAGTAAATTTTGAATATGCAACAGTGGTTATTGTTTATAACCGGAGGGGCCATAGCAGGCCCCTTTTTTAGTAATATTATAAATCAGGACTTACGGCTTTTTGGATTTCGGGAATTTCAATGAACAGATTTCTCTTTTGCTGATCAAATCTTGAGGATACCCTGTTTACTATATCAAATTTGAAAGATGCTTCTCCCTTTTTCTTACCGGAAATTACTTCACCGATAATATCCTCTACAGCTTTTTTTAAAAGCGGTTCACTAAGGTCTCCGAGAGGAGAGGCTGGCAGCAATTCATCATCAACCTGAAAATCAGGCACAAAGCCATTAGTGAAATTGGTAACACCTTCAGAATTGGCATAACGGAAAATAATTGGCATTAATCCCCAGTTCTTAAATTCGGTATAAAATGCTGCATCCGTATACCAGGCTGCCGGTGTAATGACAGTACTTCCAGTGTATTTCCCATACGTATGGTCACCTATAAGGGTAACGTTCATATAAGGTTCAAGACCGCAGATCGTCAGCTCCGATGCACTTGCAGTTCCGGTTCCTGTGAGAATGTACACTTTGCTGAGACCCAGCTTAACGGCCACATCCGGGTTAAAACTAATTCCCAGCTGTGCATCGATGTAATGTGAAGTCCAGTAAGCCTGATACTTATCATTCCATTGAAAAGTTACAAGCCTCCTTTTATCGTTCACAATACTAAGAGGTGCGACTGAGCTGCACAGATATTGTGCGGCGGTTGTCTGCCCCCCCGGATTATATCTCAGATCCAGAACAAGATCAGTAATCTGGTTAGCCTTAAAGTATTGAAGCGCCGTATTCAGGCTGGTATTGTCATAACTTTCTATAAACTGTAGATACATAAGGTACCCGATCTTATGTCCGCTTCTTTCAATGATCTTATATACAAGAACCGGATCAAGGCCCATCACCCTGGAAGTCATGGAAAGCGTGGATCCGATGGAAATACCTCCGCTGTTCAGCACTCCTTTTGTCACTGTAATCGTAGTACCGTAAAATAGATCAATGTAGTTTTTATCTGTAATATTTACCCCTCCTATTTGTATTAAAATATCTCCTCTTGTAAGACCCGCTTCTGATGCGGGAGAACCGGAATAAACATATTCAACTATCGCGAAATATTCTCCTGTAGGGGTGCCTGTCTGACCGACAAACCTGCCGAATGCAAGCGAATAGCCAAACGTTGTTTCAACTCCTTCAAGACTTCCTTCAAGAGCTGTAACATCATCGGTAATTACAGACCACTTATCCTCATTATAAAGAAGTGAGTCAAAATAAGCTTTGGAGTCGGTTTGATATTTTATATCAAGATTGGGCATTTTGTCATACCAGAGATAGACGTCAGTCATTACACCCTTGATAAAGCTGTTTATTTTCAGTGTCAGTGCAGAAGCCAGTTCTTTTTCTTCAACAGGCGGTATTTCATCCTTCTTGCAGCCTGCAAAAAAAACGACTGAAAATAGTATCAAAAGCAACCAGTGTTTATATGTTTTCATTGTCTTATAAACTAATTAGTGATCAGAATGCCACATTTACCAGAATATATAACGAAAAAGACAAAGATATTAATATCAGCGATTACATAATAAAATATCCTTCATGAACTTTTCCATCCGGCGTTATCTCAAGTAATACCTCTTGATATCAGGCACTCAAAAATATAAAATAATCCTGTACCATAGGATTAAACGCCTCCTAACTTAAAAACATTATTTGACAAATTTTTCATAGGGTATAAAGTCAAGATCAGAAGCTAAAACATTCTCCTGTACTTGCTTTTGGTTTTTTCCACCGGGAATTACTACATGACATGCCGGATGAGAAATGCAAAACCTGAGACTAAGCTGTGCCGGACTATAGTCAGGGTATTTGTCAAAAACGGGCTGGTAAGCAGTAAATTCTTTTAGGTAAACAGTTAGTTTTTCAGGAGAAAGATTGGATCTCCGGTGGTCGTTTTTACCAAATGTACTTTCCTGGCTGAATTTTCCGGAGAGCAGCCCGAAAAGCAACGGGATACGTACAATTACTCCAGTTCCGTACTTAAGTGCCATCGGCAGCAAAACTTCTTCAGCCTTTCGTTCCAGCAGATTGTAGCGTACCTGAATGACATCGAGGATTTCATGATGTCGTTCCAGGATATGAGCTTGAGTTGTTTCCCCAAAGGACTGAACGCTCCAGCCGGCATGTTTGATTTTACCTGCCTTTTTTAGTCGTTCAAGAGCCATCCATGGCTCATCCCGTTCAAGTATTTCCAGTCCGGGACTATGAAGCTGAAA
>JAPLDY010000150.1 GCA_026391595.1 Bacteroidia bacterium | reverse complement strand
TGGTATACAAGGGGGGTGAGTATGTGCATAATTATTACTTCTTCCTCTTCAGAAAGACGTAAGCTGCACCACCTGCTATAACAACGGCGCCTGCAATTAACAATATAAGTCCAATAGAGAGTCCTGATTTACCCCCAGCCTCAGGCTTATCATCCTCAATATCATAATACTGCGTAGGTTTGGCATCAGTATCCATATTAACAGTATCCTTCTGTGGCGCAGGCTGTTCCTGTGCATTGATAGAAGTTAATCCGCTGATTGCCAGGATAAGGGAAAATGTGATCGCTAAAATTGACTTTTTCATTCTTTTTGTTTTATAATTATTTAATAGTTGCCGCAATTTTATCATATTTCTCTGCCATTTCCGGATCTGTATTCCTGTATGTATCTGCCATTCCGGTTATTGCAGGCTTATATTTCGGGTTTAGGCTGAGGCACTCCTTCAGCAGCTCTCTTGCTTTATCCGCATCCATATCGACCATCAGTTTCGCCGATTCAACATACGCCTGGAAGTATTTCCTGTTTGCCTTAATGACCTTGGCATAGTACTCCAGCGCCTGGCCTGATTCCTTGCGGAATGCAGCAATATTTCCAAGATACATGAGTATCGGCTCAAAGTCAGGATTTACTTCCAGCCCCACCTTCAAAACAGAGTCAGCTTCCTGGTAACGTCTATCATTATAAAGAGCCCGTGCAAAATTATAAAAAATCATTTCATCCTTATCATTGACATGGAGAGCTTCTTCAAAGAATCTAATTGCTTCGCTGTTATTACCCTCCTGAAGGGCTCGATAACCATTATAATCTGCTTTCGTTTTTCTTTCAAGAACTGAACAAATTGGAATTCTGTCAGCATATATAATATGTATGGCATTGTCGGGCGGCCAAATTTTATTTTTCAGTTGCGCCGGCTGAATATAACGGTTCGCAATAATTGCATAGTCCCAGTCGTACATGCTGCGCTCCTCGTTCCTCAGGTACCCGGTTGTGATTTCCGGATTGTTTCTGAATTGCCAGTCAACCGGGAACGTAGCCATAATAACCGCACTGTCAGTATTGTTTTCCTTAAGATGTCCTCGTAACCATTCCGAAGCTTCCGTCTGGCTTACATAGTAATAATCAGTTTCATAGTTGCCGTAAGCGCCTTTCAGCCCTCCAACAAGTTGATTATAATATAGATAGAAATAGCCTGAATTACCGGCCATGAATCGAACCGGATGAATTGCCAGAACCATAATAAGCGCCAGAAATATCCATTTCAGAACACTGTTCTTTATACTATCGAAAAGATAACTGAATCCTGTTGCAGCTATCAGTATTATTGCAGGATATATAAAAAGGAACTGGCGCCAGGAGCTGTAGAGATTTGCCTTTTCAAGTATCGCGAAGCATAGCGGAAAAATGATTGTAAAGATCAATAACCCGTAAAATAATGCCTTGCCGGACATAAATAATTGTTTTGCCAGGATGAGAAAGATTAGAAATCCTGTCAGGACAATCAGCGGAATTGTTATTGTCATTGATTTTGGAAGATAGTACCACGGTAACATGTCCGACCAGACCATCTGTCCCTCAAATATCTGCCTGAAAGTTGAAGGATAATGAGCCATTACGTTATGTGACTCCAGTACATTCTTAAACGGAGACTGCAGTGCGAATGGCCAGAGAAGAATGCCCAGAATAAATGCGGCAGCCGACACCAGGGTAATTATTATAAGCCGGAGACCATCAATTTTAAAATCATAATGGTTTGTTCTGATCCGGTTATATATTATTGAAGTGAAGAAGAAAATAAAAAGGTAGCATATAAGAATCAGGCCACCTGACCTTATGCTTATGGCGAAGGCTATGCTTAAGGTGAGAAGCAGCACATCCCAAAAGAGGATCTTCTTATCTGAAAAAATGATCTTCAGAGAGAAAAATATTCCTGATATATATGCCAGTGCGAAGGGTATGTCTTTCAGGTTATTCTGAGCATGTCCCATAAAAGTCGGAGAGGCCGCAAAGAGGAAAAGAACGGATATTCCGCTTTTGTAACCTGAGAGCCAGACAGCAAAGAGGGCAGTAAGAAAAACTGCCAGCCACCCGGCCAGCGAGCTCATATAATGACGAAAAGTGTAAATATCCTCAATATGGAACCACCTTGTCAGGATGGTCACAATATTGTCATAGGACTGCCCATAATATTTAAGGTGTGTAGCTGGAGTATTCAGCGCCGACTGATCTTTGCCGTGCGTGGCAAAGTAATCATAAACAGCTACTGACTGACCATAGTGAAGTACCTCATCACATGAAATTCCGGCATTCCTGCTTGATGCCAGCATCAAAACCAGAAGAAAGAGTGAACATGCATAAAAGATATATTTCAATCCAGCAGTTTTCATCATTTCTCTGAATTGCCATCGTAGAATTTTCTTACAAAATAGAGCGGACGGTTCTGAGATTCCTTGTAATTTCTATAGATATATTCTCCAATGATCCCAAGGAAAACAAGCTGGATCGACCCGAGGAAATAGATACTTAAAAGTGTTGACGACCAGCCTGGA
>JAPLDY010000100.1 GCA_026391595.1 Bacteroidia bacterium | reverse complement strand
GTCCAGGAGTGAGCTCCGTCACGGATCCTGAATTCATGGGGTATCTCTTTCTTCCTCATTGCAATGTGAACCATCGAGTTGCCTTCATAAAGAAAATCATCATCACCACAGTCAATGTACCATCGTACTGCACGTTTCTGGTCATCGGGCATGTTTTCGATCAGGCTCAGGACGCTGTATTTTTTAAAGTAGGCTTCCTGATCGGCAAGCGGAATATTTTCTCCCACCGGCCAGAGCCTGTAATTCTTCAGCTCTTCAATACTTTTGGGTCCTGTTGCAGCGCTGAGCGGACATGCTGATGAAAAAAGCTCCGGGTGATGAAGAGCATAAATGAAGGTGCCTTCGCCACCCATTGATAATCCGGCAACAGCTCTGTATCTTTTATCAGATTTTAACCTGTAAGTTTTTTCCATGTAAGGCATAAATTCCTGAAAAAAGAAATCCTCATACAGCCATTGTCCCTTAATATCATTGACATAACCCCGTTGCCCTGTATTTGCATCAGGCATAATTATTACCATGGCTGTGGCTGTACCGGCATTTATAGCCTTATCTGCTATATTCAGAACCTCGCCGAACTGTACCCATCCTGTCTGATCATCACCGGCACCATGAAGCAGATAAAGAACCGGATAGCTGCGCTCCGATGTTCCATAATCAGGAGGCAGATAAACAGCATATTTCCTTTCCATCTTCAGAATCTTGCTTGGCATGGAAAGATTATCCATAACTTTGCCTGTCTGTGCTGAAAGCAGTGATACAATCACTGAAAAAATGAGAATAAATGACAGTTTCTTCATGATATTTGTTATAAGTGAACGGTTTTTTTTAAAGATATAGTTTTCCGATAACATCTAAAAATTCTTAAAATTGTAAAAATATATCTGATGAAACTGCATCTGTTTAATATTTCAAATTTTAAAGTCGACGGCGGCGCCATGTTCGGAGTTATTCCCAAAGCTCTCTGGACACGTGTTTACCCAGCCGATGAAAACAACCTTATTGTTCTTACCCTGAACTCACTTATTGTGGAAACAGATGGTCATATAATACTTATAGACAGCGGTTGGGGCGACAAGCAGGATGAAAGATTCTTTCGTCATGTTCATCTGCATGGAGGAGAAGGCCTCATTGGTGGATTAAAAAACAGAGGATATTCCCCGGATGATATAACCGATGTCGTGCTTACCCATCTCCATGCCGACCATTGTGGCGGATGCAGTAGAAAAAGACCTGGAGCTACAGGCTATGAACTTGTTTTCCCGGAGGCTATTTATCATGTCAGCAGGACACAATTTGAGTGGGCTTCAGCGAATAATCCCAGGGAGGAAGATGCTTTCCTGGAGGAGAATATACTGCCGATAGCTCATAGCGGACGGCTGAACCTGGTAGATGAGGAGGGGGAATTATTCAAGGGATTTTCCGTAAGGATGTGTAATGGACATACCCCCGGGCTGATGATCCCAGTAATTGATTATAATGGCAGGAAACTTGTTTATACAGGCGATCTGATTCCGACAATAGCACATATTCCTCTGATCTGGAATATGAGTTATGATATAGAATCGCTGAAGACAATAAATGAAAAGAAAACAATGCTTCAGGAAGCTCTTGATGGTGATTATATCTTTGTATTTCAGCATGATGCGCATTTTGAGTGCTGTACACTCGAAATGACTCCCAAAGGCATCCGCCCGAAAGATAAATTCAGTATTAACAAAATAATATAACCATGGCAGAATTCATCTATGAAGAGCCTTTTCAGATTGAAAAGGACACAACACAATACCGGTTATTGACACAGGATTATGTAAAAGTTGTTGTTGCTGACGGCAGGAAAATTTTGAAAATAGATCCGCGCGGCCTTGAAATGCTGGCAAAAACCGCGGTCTCCGACCTCTCATTTTTTCTCCGTACATCACATCTCGAAAAACTCGCTGCAATCCTTAAAGATCCTGAAGCGACTGACAATGATCGTTTTGTAGCATATATCATGCTTCGGAACACGGTGATTTCTGCAAAGGGCGATCTGCCATGGTGTCAGGATACCGGTACTGCTATCGTGATAGGCAAAAAGGGGGAACAGGTATGGACAGGAGTGGAGGACGCACTCTTCCTCTCAAAAGGCATTTATGAAACCTATAAAGAGAAGAACCTGAGATATTCACAGGTTGTTCCTTACACAATGTTCGATGAAAAGAATACAGGAACCAACCTGCCAGCCCAGATCGACATTTATTCAACCCAGGGGAATGAGTATGCGTTTCTTTTCATTACAAAGGGCGGAGGTTCGGCTAACAAGACATTTTTATACCAGCAGACAAAATCGCTGCTGAATGAAGAGTCGATGGTAAAATTTGTAAAAGATAAAATTAAAGAGCTGGGAACATCGGCCTGCCCTCCGTACCACCTTGCACTTGTGATTGGTGGCACCTCGGCCGAGGCGACACTTAAAACAGTAAAAGAAGCTTCAGCCGGTTATCTTGATCATCTTCCTACATCAGGTAAAGAGAGCGGACGCGCCTTCCGCGACCTTGAGTGGGAGAAAAAAATTGAAAATATCTGTCACGAATATGGCGTCGGAGCACAGTTCGGCGGAAAATATTTTGTTCATGACGTAAGGGTTATACGACTACCCAGGCATGCTGCATCTTGTCCAGTAGGACTGGGGGTTAGTTGCAGCGCCGACAGGAATATAAAGGCAAGGATCAACGACCAGGGGATTTTCCTTGAAGAGCTCGAAAAGAATCCGGCACGCTTCCTTCCGGCCAAAGCACCCGAGCTGGAAAAACCTGTAGAAGTCGATCTTGACAGACCTATAAAGGAAGTGCTTGCCCAGTTGACTAAATATCCGGTAAAGACGAGACTTAACCTTAAGGGGACACTGGTTGTTGCACGCGATATTGCTCATGCCCGCATTAAAAAGATGCTTGATGAAGGGAAGCCTATGCCGGAATATTTTAAAAATCATCCTATATATTATGCAGGTCCGGCAAAAACACCCGAAGGAATGCCGTCAGGAAGCTTTGGCCCTACCACAGCCGGAAGAATGGATGCTTATGTCGATCTTTTCCAGAGCCTCGGAGGATCACTCATCATGGTTGCGAAAGGCAACCGCAGCAGAGCCGTGATTGATGCATGCAAGAAGTACGGTGGATTTTACCTTGGATCGATCGGAGGTCCTGCTGCAATCCTGGCTGAGGAGAATATAAAGTCTGTAGAGATGGTCGACTTTGAAGATCTCGGCATGGAAGCGATCCGCAAAATCAAGGTCGAGAACATGGCAGCATTCATAATAACTGACGATAAGGGAAATGATTTTTTTGATGAATACAATAAATGATTACATGCACTCACCCCCTGCCTTCGCTCCGCTCAGGCTATCCCCCTCTCTGCTGAAGCAACGAGGGGGATAGAAATGATAAGCCCCCTCTTTACTTTAGTAGAGAGGGGGTTGGGGGGTGAGTTCGTGATTATTTGAGTTCCTCAATCAAAAAGATCTCGTGTCTGTCCAGGTTAAGCCAATATTTTATGGTATTCTTCCTGACCAGCTCCCAGTAAATATTGCTGTCGAGGCCATAGGTGAAATTGATCTCTTTAAGTTCGGCACTTATCTTATCTGCAATTTCAGGTTTTAAAGTAAGCCTGATTTTTCTATTCAGATATGTGAACTCTGACGATGGGGAGAGATTTGCATCATTGACCACTTTTAGCAGTCCATGTCCGGGAGTGGCGCCAGTGCTTACCTGCAGGCCATCGTTCATGCAGCTGAGCGGAGGATTGGAGCCGGCAAATGAGACGACGCTGAATTCATCAACCCCTGTATTGAAATATTCCCTTGCCCTGATACCCATTTTTACTCCGATAATTGCAAATACTCCAAGATGCCTGTGCAGCTCATTGGCCAGAACGCCTGAGGTCCATTCATCAATTCCGTATCTGCTTATTATATCATTCACCGATGAACTTATATCATCGAAATAAAATGCAGGATCTACAGGGAGTATCTTAATGACCTGATTTCTTGCAACCGTTTCGCCTGTAAGGATCCTGATGATTCTTTCTTTTATACCATTGATATCTGAAGGAGTGCAGTCCGTAACCGTATAGGCTGTTTTATTCAGGAAAAGCTCAGGATAATGTATGAATACCGGGACTAGATCATCTGTCCCGGAAAATGAGAAAGCATGATTTTTAGCTATATCTGAACTAAAAAAATCGAACAGTTTTTTTGCATAGACATTGTCGATGGCTCCAATCGAATTTATCATTTCATTATCATAAAATGCTGTTTCCCCTTTTTCATAACTCCTGACGATCTTCACAGGTATCTCCTGCTTCAGCATTTTTATTGAAGCGCTTTTGTCAATATTGTAATTGAAACCTTCCGTTAAAACGGCTCCGGAACCGCTCCATATTATATCTTTAACCTGTGTTTTGAAAGCAGGGATATTCCTCAATGCCGAATATGCCGTCGACATACTGCCCAGGCAGACAAAATGGATCTTTGTTCTTTCTGCTGAAAGGATTTCACTGATCAGATGAAGGTTATCAGGTGCATTATCAGGTTCCGGGTCTTTTTCATTTCCCCAGATGCACTGAAGTGCGAAAGGCATATCCTTTGACCCGGCGTTCTTTTCGCGATTGATGCCGACAGGTATGCCTTCATGATAAAAAGAGTTGAGGAGACTTTTTATCTTGATGTACGCATTTTCTGCGGTGAGTGCTCCGGGAGAGACTGTTATTGCAAGCACCCTGACATCAGGCGATGCAAGAAGCATGGTGATCGCTTTCATGTCGTCAACTCCTCCGTCGGTATCAACTATCACATAATGAGCCGGTTTCCATGGATGAGCATTGAGATTCAATGCAAGGATTAATCCGGTCAATATTAAAATGAAACGCTTCATGATGGAAATATAACGGATAAACTGATTCTTTAAATATTTTAAGAATGAAAATAAAATCGAAACAATAAGGATCAAAGATATTTTTTTATCTTCATCCGGTCATTTGAATACTATGAAAAGATTCCTAGTCTGGTTTCTCCCCGGGTTGATAATTGGTGCGTTACTGATAATAGGAGGGCGAAAGGCTCTGGATGAGACTTCCACTAATGAATATTGCATATCGTGCCATATTCATCCTGCAGCTGACTTTTCATGGAAACGATCCGTTCATTATGAAACGCAATCGGGCTACAGAGTCTCCTGCGTCGAATGTCATCTTCCCCCTGAAGGCCATGGATATCTGTGGGCAAAGGGAACCACAGGACTTCGGGATCTCTGGAGTTACCTGACAAAAGATTCGGCTTCATTCGACTGGAATGATAGAGGAAGGCTTGAGAATGCCAGGCGCTATGCTTATGAAAGCAGCTGTATAAAATGTCACGAAAATCTTTTCCCGCTGAAACTGACAAAAGCAGGAGAAGATGCGCATCTGTATTATAAACAGACAAAGAAAACCCCTGATTTACATTGCATCAACTGTCATCTTAATGCAGGACATTTTATTGAAGGCTATACACATGGAAGCAATAAAACTTTCGGTTCTGTTTCCTCAACTCCGAAGGAAATATTTAGAGAGCCTGCGAAAGTCACGGATTTTACTTCATTCACCGAGCAGATCCCTAATTCTTCCGTATCCTTTAATATGGTTGCCATTCCCGGAGGGAAATTCACGATTGGAAGTCCTGAAAGTGAACCATTGAGAAAGTCGGACGAAGGCCCTGAAAGGGAAATTGAATTAAGCTCTTTCTTCATGGCTGAAATTGAAGTCACATGGGATGAATATCTTGCCTTCTATGTACAGACCGCTGCCGAGGGAAGATCGTCAGATACTGAAGGGCTCCGGACTCAGAAATCCTCTGAAACAGATGCAATATCAGGAGCAACACCTCCTTACGGGCAGCCTGACCAGGGATGGGGACTTGGAAAGAGACCTGCAATATCATTCTCATATCATGCGGCTGAGACTTACTGCAAATGGCTGTCACAGGTGACCGAAAAAACTTACAGGCTCCCCACCGAAGCCGAATGGGAATATGCTTGCAGGGGAGGTACATCAACCCCATATTTCTTCCCGGGTGATCCTAAAAAATTTGAAAAATCGGGCTTCAGGGCAAAGCTCTCAAAAAATGATACTGCCATAATAAACTCATATATCATTTATAGAGAGAACAGTCCTTCAAAAACTCAGGAACCTTCTAGAGTTAAGGCCAATCCTTTCGGATTGAAAAATATGGCAGGCAATGTTGCGGAATTCTGTTCCGACTGGTACCAGCCTGATTCATATTCGCAGTATCCTGATGGGATCATCAGGGATCCAGAAGGGCCGGAATCAGGTGATGAGCATGTTGTGAGAGGCGGATCATTCCTCGATATGGCGGGACGGGTAAGAAGTGCCGCACGTGGTTCTACACAGATAGATGACTGGCTGAAGACTGACCCTCAGATACCTAAAAGCATCTGGTGGTATTCAGACTGTTTCTATGTTGGTTTCAGGGTAGTCTGTGAGTTTGACGATAAGACAGGGAAATTATAACTTTATATCATCTTAAATCTAAAAGCAAATGAAAAAATCAAGTATTTCAAGACGTAAATTCCTGGGTAAAGCTGCAACAGTAGGGGCAGCAGGTATTGTGGTTCCATCAATTCTGACCGGATGCAGCAGTGAACCAAAGCCTTACAAGGAAGTTGCCTCCGGACCGTGGCTCGATACAGCTCCTGACGGACCCGTTCTCAAAGCTGGTTTAATAGGTTGCGGAGGGCGCGGAACTGGCGCTGCCCAGAACTTCATTGATGCAGGTTTAAACCTTCAGATAGCTGCACTGGGCGACACCTTCAAGGACAAAGTCGAAAGCACAAGAGCCACACTAATTAAAAACAGGAACCATGAAGTTCCTGAAGATAAATGCTTTGTCGGTTTTGATGCTTTTCAGAAAGTCATTGATTCAGGAGTAGATATTATAATTCTTGCCACTCCTCCCTTCTTCCGGCCTGAGCATCTTGCAGCAGCAATAGCCGCCCGCAAGCATGTCTTTGCCGAAAAACCGGTATGTGTCGATCCAACCGGAGCAAGATCTGTCATGGCCACAGCTATCAAGGCAAAGGAACTGGGCCTGTCAATCGTTACCGGTACTCAGCGCCGTCACCAGCGCGATTATGTTGCTGCATACACTCAGGTTCAAGCAGGTGCTATAGGACATATTGTAGGAGGTAATGTTTACTGGAATCAAAATAGACTATGGCACAGGGATCCTGATCCGAGTTGGTCAGAAATGGAATGGATGATACGGAACTGGGTCAACTGGACATGGCTTTCCGGCGACCATATCGTCGAACAGCATGTTCATAATCTTGATGTGATGAACTGGTTCACAGGCTCGCATCCCGTTAAAGCAACGGCATTTGGTTCAAGGCTTCGCCGTTACACAGGTGATCAGTACGATAACTTCAGCGTTGATTATATTTTCGAAAACGGTATGCATTTCCACAGCATGTGCAGGCAGATAAATGGTACATCCGGCAATGTTGCCGAAATGGTTTTCGGATCTGATGGATATGTGCATACTTCTGATCGAAGGATATGTGCGATCTATGACAAAAATAACCAGCTGAAATGGGAATTCGGAGATTATGCACCCGACAAGGATGGTAAACCAACTCATAATCCTAAAGTCAGCCCTTCAGTTCAGGAACATATTGAACTGGTTACTTCCATACGTACACAAAAGCCATTCAATGAGCTTGAGAATACTGCAATCTCAACAATGACCGCGATAATGGGAAGAATTTCGGCTTACACGGGCAAAGATACTTCATGGGACGAAATGATGAATTCAGATCTTAAGATTGGTCCGACAGTATTTGAATTGGGGCCTGTAAATATTCCAAAAGAGGTCCCGATTGCAGGAGAAGCTTTTATTCCGGAGGTTAAGAAATAAAAAAAACTCGATTTATGAATAGCTCAAGACGAGATTTCATAAGAAAAGCAACAGCTGCGGGAGTCGCCTTGATGGCCGCTCCTGCGGTTTTTGGATCTGAACCCTTTTCAAAAAAACGTAAGGCTGTAGATCCCCCGGGCCCTTTCAAACTGAAATATGCCCCGGGATTTGGTATGTTCCGCGAACATGCCGGTACTGACCTTATCGACAATATCAAATTCTGCCACGACCAGGGTTTCAGGGCAATGTTCGATAACGGTCTTCCCGGAAGAGCCGTTGAAGACCAGGCAAAAATTGCAAATGAGATGCAGAGGCTGGATATGCTGCTTGGCCCATTTGTGCTTTATGCAGATTTTGCCGTGACATCCTTTGTGCTTAATAAGCCCGAAGTCAGGGAAATGCTTGTCGGGAAAATGAACGAAGGCGTTGAGGTGGCGAAGAGAACCGGAGCAAAATGGGCTCTTATGGTTCCCGGCAGATATGACGAGAAGCTTCACCGCGACTTCCAGACTGCAAATGTGATAGATAACTTGCGTTATTGTTGCGATATTGCAGAACCAGCAGGACTTACAATCGTGCTGGAGCCTCTTAACACTCTGAGGAATCACCCCGGACTGTTTCTTACCGGCATCCCTCAGGCATATGCTATCTGCCGGGCAGTTAACAGACCATCCTGCAAAATTGTAAATGATGTTTACCATCAGCAGATAACAGAAGGGAACCTCATCCCGAATATTGAAGCTGCCTGGGATGAGATAGCAGCTTTCCACTGCGGCGATAATCCCGGAAGGAACGAGCCTGGCACAGGTGAGATAAATTTTAAAAATGTATTCAAATATATTTACAGCCGCGGATATCAGGGCGTAATTTGTATGGAACACGGCAAGAGCGTTAAAGGCAAAGAGGGAGAGATAAAGCTTATAGAAGCATACCGCCAAGCTGATAGTTTTGAAGTGTAAGAAATCTTAATAGATTGTAAAACAGTCTATTAAAGTCATAACTGGCAGAACAATGAAAAAGATAGTCCCTTTCCTTTTTATCCTCTTTACTGCGATAAATTCATTCTCTCAGGGGGGAAAGGTCTATCCCTATCTGCATATTCCGATCATCGACCTCGACAAGGTAGCATCACACCAGGTTACTGTCGACAGGGAAGAGGGCCAGTACCTTGGTCATCCAACAACAGTACTGCTTGAAGACGGAAAAACTATTTTGGCTGTCTATCCCAAAGGCCATGGGCGAGGTGCAATCGTCTATAAAAGAAGCGCAGACGGAGGTCTCACCTGGAGCAACAGGATCCCTGTTCCTGAAAGCTGGGCAACATCGCAGGAAGTGCCAACACTTTTCAGGGTTGTTGGCCCCGATGGCAAAAAAAGACTTATTGTCTTTTCAGGTCGTTATCCTGCAAAGCTGGCTCATTCGGAAGATGATGGACAGAACTGGAGCGAACTTGAACAGGTCGGAAACTGGGGAGGTATTGTAGTAATGGCATCCCTTGTACCCTTAAAAACAGGACCGGGTCACTATATGGCATTGTTTCATGATGATATGCGTTACCTCACCGAAAACGGACAGCAGATATACGATGAGGACCAAAAGACAAATAAACTGAAGCTCTTTACTCTTTACAGGAGTTTATCGTTCGACGGAGGAGCGACCTGGTCGGCTCCCCATCCTATTCTCAGCAGAAGGGATTTGAATCTTTGCGAACCTGGAGCTGTAAGATCTCCTGACGGGAACCAGATTGCAGTGTTATTAAGGGAAAATTCCAGGAGTACAAATTCACAAATAATTTTTTCAAAGGATGAAGGCAAAACCTGGACAGATCCCAGGCCGCTTCCAGATGAGCTTACCGGCGACAGGCACGTGCTTAAATATACTCCTGACGGAAGGTTGCTGGTTGTATTCAGGGACGTCAGCCCTTTAAGCTCAAAACCTGACCTTGCTGATATTTCCAAAGAAAGAAATGAAGTCAACCTCAGCAAAGTTGCTACAGAGACCGGTCAGGGGAGCCCGACTGAAGGCGACTGGGTTGGCTGGATAGGGACATGGAAAGATCTGGTAAAAGGGAAAAAAGGCCAGTACAGGATAAGGTTCAAGGACAATATTCAGAGCTGGGATTGCTGTTATCCCGGTGTTGAGCTTCTCCCCGACAGCACATTTGTCGTTACAACATACGGACACTGGGAAAAAGATAAGGAACCTTATATTATAAGTGTCAGGTTTAAAATAGAAGAGCTTGACAGCATGCTTAAAAAATAGGTTATCATGATGAGAAAAAATCAGGTAATTTTCATTGTATTATTCCTGGGACTCGCCTTTTCTGGATGCAGGGGAAAGCTGAAGTTATTTGCCGGCGGATTCACTGATAATGATCAAAAAGGATTGTCACTCTTTGAATTTAACAGCAAAGGGAACCTGAATCTGATTGCAGAAGCAGATGCAGGCCCGAGTCCATCATTCTTCTGTTTTTCTGAAAGACATGACCTGATCTATGCATTGGACGAGGTTATGGAATTCAATAGAAAACGGGGAGGAGCCATAACCACTTTGAAATATTATCCGGTGACTGGATTAATTGAAAAGAAGAACGAAATACTTGTACCTTATGGCGGTCCCTGTCATATTTCACTCTCTTCCGACAAAGGGTTTTTATTGGTTGCAAGCTATTCCAGCGCATCTATTGCTGTCGTAAAGCTTGGTGATAACGGGTTACCCGAAAAAGTAACGGATTCTTTATTATACGTAACAGAAGCCCCAAATGTTTCGCATCCGCACATGATTGCACAGGATCCGGCAGGCAGACATGTGTATCTGACCGATCTTGGCCTTAACAGAATAATGATTTATGATCTTGACAGAAGCAGCGGCGCTCTGGTACCAGTAAAGGATGGAATAATCAATCTTCCAGACAGTTCGGGTCCGCGTCATTTCGTATTTAATTATGACGGCTCAAAAATGTATGTAATTAATGAGCTTGGCTCCACGGTAATGGTTTTCAATGTAGATGAAAATGGAATTCTGCATCTTGTTCAGACACTGCCGACGGTGGGTGAAGGATTCCAGGGCAGGAATTCCTGTGCGGAGATACTGATCAGTAGAAATGGAGATTTTCTTTACGGATCAAACCGGGGCGAGAATTCAATCGTAGTTTTTAAAATAGATGAATACGGTATGCTTAGTTTGGCAGGACACTCCTCCTGCGGCGGCGACTGGCCCAGAAATTTTGTCATCGATCCGTCCGGAAAATTTCTTTTGTCAGGTAACCAGAAGTCGGGTTGGATATCCGTGTTCAGGATAAATCAGAAAACAGGATTGCCGGAAGGCCCTGCCAGCCAGGCAACAATGAAAGCACCTGCATACCTTGAGTTCTGGAAATAAAATAATTTGATGAAGAAAACACTTTCAATAATACTGACAGCAACATTTTTTCTGACGATCTCTTTTGGTTTCAGGAAAGATAAGGAGAAACCATATAAAAGCTATGTTGTCATGGTCTCTATGGATGCTTTCAGATGGGATTATAATATGATCTATAATACGCCAAATCTGAACAAGCTGGCAGAGGATGGCGTTAAAGCCGGAAGACTGATACCATCTTTCCCGACAGTCACTTTCCCGAACCATTATACTATTGCTACAGGATTATACCCCGACCATCACGGGCTGGTTAATAATAATTTCCCAGCACCCGAGCTGGGGCTTTATTATCGGATAGGCGACAGGACAGCAGTTGAAAATCCGGCTTTCTATGGAGGTGAACCTATCTGGAATACTGCAGAAACCCAGGGGATAAGATCAGCATCATTTTACTGGGCAGGCTCAGAGGCGCCAATTGGAGGGATGCATCCGACTTACTGGAAAAGATTTGATGAGGCTGTGCCTTTTGGATCCCGGATTGATACGGTAATCAAATGGCTTTCGTATCCAATGGAAAAACGTCCTGGATTTGTAACACTCTATTTTGAAGAACCCGATGCTGTAAGCCATGGTGCAGGACCGGTATCACCTGAAACCGGGAAAATGGTCGAACGGCTCGACAGCCTGATAGGTGTACTGAGGCTAAAATTATCAGAGCTGCCATATTCTAAACGCATCAATCTAATTGTTTTGTCTGATCATGGTATGTCTCCGGTCTCACCAAAGAGATATATAAATATTAAGAATCTGATTCCGGAGAGGATGATCGCCGGGATCTTCGGGGGCAATCCGGTTTATACAATCAATCCTGCAGAAGGGAAAACCGATAGTGTACTTTTTCTCCTAAATAAAGAAAAGGGACTTAAAGCTTACAGGAAATCTGAAGTTCCTGTCAGATGGCATTATGGAACAAACCCCCGGATCCCTGAGGTTGTTATTGTGGCCGACAGCTCCTGGAGTATAGGAACACGTCCTGACGGATCCGGGATAAGAGGTGGCGCCCATGGTTACGACAATGCCAATACCGACATGCATGCAATTTTTTATGCTGCGGGTCCAGCCTTTAAAGAGGGATTATCGTTCGACAGGTTGAACAATGTTGACATCTATAACCTTATCTGTAAGATATTGAAGCTTAAACCAGCACCCAACGACGGTGATATTCAAAATATTAAATATTTATTGAAATAATATGAAAAAATATATTCTGTCTCTCGACCAGGGAACAACCAGCTCAAGAGCGATAATTTTTGGCAACGACGGATTACCTTTTGCCTCTGCGCAAAAAGAATTCAGGCAATATTATCCGAAACCCGGATGGGTAGAGCATGATCCTCTGGAGATATGGTCCACACAATCGGGAGTCGCCCTCCGGGCAGTAAAAAATGCAGGGCTCAGGAGCGAAGACATTGCTGCCATCGGCATTACCAATCAGCGCGAAACGACAGTTGTATGGAACCGGAAAACAGGCAAGCCCGTTCATAATGCTATTGTCTGGCAGGACAGGCGTACTGCGGATTTCTGCGACAGGCTGAAAAAAGAGGGCCTTGCTAAAAAAATCCAGCAAAAGACAGGGCTTATAATAGATGCCTATTTTTCTGCTACAAAAGTAAGGTGGATCCTTGATAATGTAAAGGGAGCCAGGGCTCTGGCTGAAAAAGGAGAGCTGGCCTTCGGTACAGTAGATTCATGGCTGGTCTGGAACCTGACAAAGGGAAAGCTTCACATTACCGATGTTTCAAATGCTTCAAGAACGATGTTATTCAACATCAATACCCTTAAATGGGATGATGAGCTTCTCAGATTATTCGACGTGCCGGAATCTGTTCTGCCGGAGGTAAGATCGTCGAGTGATGTTTATGGAAAGACGGCAGGGACATTTTCATCGCCGGTCGCCGTGGCAGGAATAGCCGGTGACCAGCAGGCGGCTCTTTTCGGACAAATGTGCGTCGATCCCGGGATGGTCAAAAATACCTATGGCACCGGATGTTTCATGATGATGAACATAGGTACAAAACCAATTGAATCAAAAAGCAATCTTCTTACAACAGTAGGATGGAAGATTGACGACAAGACAACCTATGCCCTTGAGGGAAGCATTTTCATTGGAGGGGCTGTTGTTCAATGGCTTCGCGACTCACTGGGCATTATTAAAAAATCATCTGATGTTGAAAAGCTTGCAGCGAAAGTGAGCGACAGCGGAGGGGTTTATTTTGTTCCGGCATTTGCAGGACTGGGAGCTCCGTACTGGAATCAGCATGCACGCGGAACTATAACAGGGATAACCCGCGGATCCACATCTGCGCATATAGCCAAAGCGGCCCTGGACAGCATTGCATATCAGACACTTGAAGTTCTGCTGGCAATGAAAAAAGATTCCAAAATTGATATAAAAGAACTGAGGGTTGACGGTGGTGCAGTTGTGAATAACAATCTGATGCAGTTCCAGTCAGATATTCTCCAGGCAAATGTTGTAAGACCAAAGATCACTGAGACAACAGCACTTGGGGCAGCATATCTTGCAGGTCTTGCAGTGAACTTCTGGACAGATATAAAGGAGATCAGGAAGCAGTGGCAGGTAGACAGGAAGTTTGTACCAAAATCAACCCCTGAAGAAATAAAATCTCTTGTAAGCGGATGGCACCGGGCAATTAAAGCTGCCGAAGCCTGGGCCGGAAAGAAATAATCACTAATCACTAATCACCAATGAACCAATTCTTTGCAGAATTTTTCGGAACAGCCATGATCATGGTATTCGGAAGCGGAGTCGTATCGAATGTCCTACTGAGCAAGACTAAAGGTAACAACAGCGGATGGATCGTCATTTCCTTCGGGTGGGCGGTTGGAGTATTCACAGGTGTTCTTGTGGCGGCTGATGCAAGCGGTGCACACCTCAATCCTGCCGTTACCCTTGCACTTGTCATTGCAGGCAAATTCTCTGCCTCACTTATGCCTTTATATATAAGTGCACAGCTTTTAGGTGCAATGTTCGGGTCCGGGCTTGCGTGGCTGGCATATAAAAAGCATTTTGATGCCACAGAGGATGCAAATGCAAAACTTGCCGTCTTCTGCACTATGCCCAATATCCGGAGCTACTGGTACAATGTGATCACTGAAATTATTGGAACCTATGTCCTTGCAATGGCAGTTCTTTTTATGGCTGTACCTGATAAAGGATTGGGAGCGCTTAATGCCTTGCCCGTAGCTATTGTGGTTCTGGGTATTGGCCTGGCACTGGGAGGCCCGACAGGTTATGCAATTAATCCTGCACGTGATCTTGGGCCGCGAATTATGCACTTTATTTTACCGATACATGGAAAGCGCGACAGTGACTGGAAATACTCATGGGTGCCGATAGTTGGACCTATGTTAGGCGCATCACTGGCTGCAGCTATGTTCCTGATTTTCCATTAAAACTGGTAAAATCGAATTTTTTTACTAAATTTGGTGCCTGAAATGTGAAAGCAGATAAATATACTTAACTGCAGTTTTCAGCGTTAGTTGAACAAAACATTAAATTTGAAGTTTTACTTAATAAACTATTAAATTAAAGAGTATGAAAAAAATTTTTGCAGTGTTAATGGTTGTGTTCTTTACAGTAGCGCAACTTGGTGCCCAGGAGCCTTCTTTTATAAAGGGATCCAAAGTACTTAATTTAGGAGTTGGCCTGGGGATGTTACATATCGGATCTTATTATAAGACGACCGTTCCCCCTGTATCAGCATCATTTGATATCGGAATTGTTGACGGGATACTCAAGAAAGCAGCTGTAGGAATAGGTCCATATGTTGGATATTCAGCAAGCAAATATGAATATTCAGGATACGGATGGAAATATTCTGATATCATCCTTGGTGTAAGAGGTTCTTTCCATTATCCGTTTGTTGACAAACTGGATACCTATGCAGGTGTATTGGTCGGGTATGATATTTCTACAAGCAAGGATATAGGTACCCCTATAGGCTCTCCTGACGGAGGTCATTTTGTTACTTCTGAATTCATCGGAGCAAGGTATTATTTCTCAGAAGGTTTTGCTGCCTTTGCTGAACTAGGCTATGGCATTTCATGGCTTACAGGCGGTATTGCACTGAAGTTCTAAAACATCCAGACAGAATAAATCGAGGGTGCCTCAAACGGCACCCTTTTTTTATTGGTAATAAATATTCTTTAAATTGTGATCCGAAATAAACCGATAATGGTATCCAGATATGCAACCCGCTGTGCAGTAATTTCAGGAATTATGTTATTCATGGCTCTTAAGCCGGTGATTGCAAATCCTGATCTTGAGATAATCAGGCAAAAAATAATTAACGGACTCCTTGCTCCGGATGTGAATGAACAAAAGGTGAAGAGCCTTATGTCGTCGATCCGGTCTGATGGATCGTGGCCCGGAATAAATTATGAGGATCTCTCCCGCACCGGATTTCAGAACGGGCAGCACCTCTATAACTTAGTGGAGCTGAGCAGGGCATATAAGAAGAAAGGATCTGCTTTCCGAGGAAATAAAAGGTTACGACAGACTATCAATTCCTCACTCGGCTATTGGCTTGAAAAGGATTTCATTTGCGATAACTGGTGGTGGAACCAGATAGGAACCCCCGACCAGTTTGTGAAGATCTTATTGATAATGGATAAGGATCTTTCCCCGGAACAGGTCGCAAAATCGCTTCCCATTGCTGGCCGTGCAAACCTTAACGCCTCAGGAGCACGACCTAGCGGCGACAGGATCAAAATAGCGGGAATACTTGCAAAAAATTCACTTTTCCGGAGAGATGCCGTACTTTTTGATGAGACTATAAAGGTAATCGCAGGTGAAATTAAATTCTCAACTGGTCCGGGAATGCAGTACGATTACGGCTTTCATCATCGCACAGATAAGGTTACATCAATTCTCTCCTACGGAACAGGATATGCCGATGCATTCGCTGAATGGGCTGCACTGGTTGCCGGAACAAAATATAGTTTTCCTGAGGAAAAGCTTGATCAGCTTATAGATTATTACCTCGATGGCATTTGCCAATCAATGGCATACGGAAAGTATCCTGATCCGGGTGCCTCGAACAGGGACATTTCAAGAGCTGGTCATCTGGAGGCACGAGGCACGGCTACTCCGGAAAGACTGATGAAGGCCACTTCGTACAGGAAGGAAGAACTGGATAAAATAGTAAAGATCCGTAAAGATGAAATAAAACTTGATCTGTCATCTACGAAATTCTTCTGGCTTTCTGAGTACTTTACCCATCAGCGTCCGGGATATTTCGTTTCCGTACGAATGTTCTCTTCCCGGAATCATAACATGGAAATGCCATATAACAGCGAAGGACTGATGAACCACCATTACGCTGATGGTTCTAATTTTATTTCCAGGACTGGTGAAGAGTACTACGATATCTTTCCGGTTTTTGACTGGCAAAAGATTCCGGGAACAACTATTGTACAGAAACCTTCGCTTCCTCCGGAATCTGAAATTCAAAAAAAAGGACTGACAGAATTTGTGGGAGCGGTTACTGATGGACACACAGGTGCTGCGGTATTCGATTTCAGTGGCCCTCATGATCCGCTCACAGCAAAAAAATCCTGGTTCTTTTTCGAAGATGAATACGTGTGTTTGGGAGCAGGGATTAATTCAGCTGCAGATCTTCCTGTTGTAACGACATTGAATCAGTGTCTTTTGAAAGGTGATGTAGTCGCAATGATTGGAAATGAAAGATCGGTGATTGACAGTGGCGATCATAAGCTTAAAAATGTAAAATGGGTACTGCACGATAAGATTGCATATATATTTCCGGAACCGGTTTCTGTTTCATTATCAAATCAGTCTGCGACCGGAAGCTGGTACAGGATCAACAAACAATCAGATTCTCCAAAGAAAGAGATAACACTCGATGTTTTCAAACTCTGGCTAAATCATGGAAACAGACCATCGAATGGAGAATATAGCTATATCGTTGTACCTGTGGCAGATGAAAAGAAAATGATAGAAAATTCCGCTGACAGGAATATTGAGATCATTTCAAATAATACAAATATCCAGGCTGTGAGAAATACCGGATTGGGACAGACCCAGATGGTTTTCTACAGGGCTGGCGAGATAATTGCAGCACAGGACATCAGGATCGGAATTGAGAGTCCGGGACTGGTGATGGTAAAAACTGACGGGAAGGATATAAGGTCCATTTCAGTTGCTGATCCATCGGGGAGATTAAGGAAAATTCATATAACAGTCAATGCAAGGATTGAAAAGAAGGGTGAAAATTTCAAGGCAATTTGGGATGATTCTAAACAAGTCAGCGAGATAGCTGTAGATCTTCCTTTGGATGTTTATGCAGGTAAGAGTGTATCTATTGATCTGTGATTGCGGTTGTGAGTTCATTGGATTATCTTTAAATAAAAAATGTCACTTATAAAAACCATAGTCCGGATCATTGATCGTTCACTGATATCAGGACTGGTTTTTCCTTTTATTTTCTGTTGTACAGTATCCTGTGGCGACCATAAGGACGGTAAGAAAGGTCTGGTTACTTCCGGAATATCAGATTCAGTAATTGTGGATGTAACTCCTGATGAAGGACAACCTGCAACTGCCATGCTGGTCTTACCCAGGGATCCTCGTCCGGGGGAACCATTCCGCATTGTGGCAACCGGTGGAGAAAATTTACGGAAAGCGCAGATCATTGTCCGCGGTCCTTCAGGTAGTTTGGAATCTGTGAAAATAACAATCGGGGGGGGATTGCCTTATTGGCGTATTGATGATTATGCCGGAAATTCTGCAGGGAAATATAAGATCAGCTTAATTGTGTCTAAAGAAGTGGTCTGTAATCAGGAGTTTATAGTTTCTCCAGAGGAAAAGACTCTGCCAGCCAGCGTGGTATGGAGGACCCTTCGTGGGTGGGACAGCGGCATGGAGGCAATATATTCGGCCTGGATAAATGCTTTGTTTTATGGCTGTAGTGAGGGCGATTCCTGGTCTGCACTCCACGAAGTTACCCAAAACCCAGACAGGAATTTCCTTTATGATTTCCTGTCTTTGGGAGAGGATGATCCTAAGGGGAAAAACCGTATTATAATGCAACCTGATTGTGCTGATAATCCATTTTTCCTGAGAGCATATTTTGCATGGAAACTGGGTCTCCCGTTTGGTTACCATGAGTGTAACAGGGGCAGTCTGGGCCATAATCCGAAAACCGGCAAATGGATCACAAATGAAACTACCGGTTCGAATCCCAATCAGGTACTGGCATTCAATAGGTTTCTCAGGAAGGTTATGGATGGCGTTCATTCAGGTACTGCCAGAACTGCACTTGATGATGAAAATTCCGATTATTACCCCGTATCACTTGACAGGGGAGCCTTGCGTCCGGGAACAGTTTTTGCTGATCCTTACGGTCATACTCTGATACTTGCAGGATGGATACCGCAAACCAATGATCATCCGGGATTGCTTCTTGCATTAGATGCCCAACCTGATGGTACGATAGGAATCAAAAGGTTCTGGAAAGGGAATTTTCTGTTTAATACTACGGGGGTGATCGGAGAACCAGGATTTAAAGCTTTTCGTCCAATTTCATTTACTAATGGTGAACCGTGCCTGATGAAAAACGAATCAATGAACGCAGCAGCAGGATTTGTACCCTTTTCACTTCAGCAAAGAAGGCTGGAAACAGATGTTTTCTATAACACTATGGAGCGATTGATCAACCCTGAACCGCTTAATGCAGAAACTGCTTTTCTCGACCTGATCCAGGCACTTTACGAACAGCTTCTGGTGCGTGTCACTTCAGTGGCTAACGGTGAAACCTATTTCAAATCCCATCCGGGTTCTGTGATCCCCATGCCTTCGGGTGCTGCAGGGATTTTTCAGGCTGGTGGTCAGTGGGAAAATTTTTCTACCCCCAACAGAGATTTAAGACTACTGATTGCAATGGATGCGGTGCTCGATTTCCCCGAACTGGTTGTCAGTTCACCTGAGGATTTTAATATTTCAGGAATTGGTTCTCCGGAGCAGGTCAGGAAAAAGCTTCAGGCTCTCCTGGATCAAAAGGTATCTGAACTTTCGATCAGTTATGTCCGGACAGATGCGTCAATACAAAAACTTACTGTCGGAGAAATACTTAAAAGGAGAGATGCTTTTGAGATGGCCTATAATCCGAACGATGGAATAGAGATCCGATGGGGGGCGCCTGAAGGGAGCAATGAAAGATCTGTGTGTCGTCGTCATGCTCCTTCAGCCCAGCTCGAAACAATGCGTTCGGTGCGAACGTGGTTCACTAAGCGGCTGCATCCGCCAACATAACATTCTGGCAATAGTGTTGCCTGTAAGCCTGTGAGTGTTAAAAAACTAGAGCTCAATATAATGTCTTAGAAAATTGATTAGCTTTACAGATGATTTGTTCAAATCTTATTATTTGTAGAAAAATATAAATCTTAAAACAAGGATCATGAGACATAAAATTAAGTTTACATTACTGTTTTTTATCGCTTCTGCCGTGTTAATGATTGGCTGTAATCAATCAACCAATCATACCCCAAAATTGAAAGATGTGAATCTTGAAATCGCTAAACTGGATGAGATCAGAGGAAATATTAGTTTAAAAACCGACGAAATTTACAATAGTATTGAAAATCTTTTTAGTAAAGAGACAGATAATAGTCTTATCAGTGATTATCGGATCAGTGCATTAAATATCAAGCAACGGACGGATGAGATGATAGACTTTATTCAGAGCATAAAAATTGAAATAATAAAAGCTGTCGAAGGCGAAAATTCCCCGGCAATAAATGGATTTGAAATCAACAGTGCCAAAATGGTCAAGACGAAAAACACCAAAGTTCCATTTGAGATTTTAATAGGCAAAAATGAAGATGGTAAGGCATATTATATAAAAGCACTCTCTCAGGATTATAAAGCATTTTTAATTGAAACAGTCAGGAATGACTCACTGATCACAAAGAGTATTAATGATATCCTGAATACCGATGATCAGAAGAATAAAAATTCTGAAACTGAAACCTGGGAAAAATACACATTCCAGGGTCAGTCCATGGGCTCCGTTATCATAGAACTTACTCAGCTACAAAATAATGTTAAAAGCGCCGAACTGGAAGTCTTATCTTTTGTACAGAATGAGATGAATGAAAAATCAAAACTAAATAATTGATCTGTTAATAATAAAGTATATAAAAATCCTAATTCAAATTAGTGGATTCATTCAAGTAATAAACCGGAGCTGTCAAAACAACTAACTAAATTTGATTAAAGACATGAAAAAATTTATTATGATTTGTACTGCGATTGCAGCAGTTATTCTTTTGACAGGGTTGAACATTTCCACCGTTTCAGCCCAATCTGTTCAAAAAGCCGGCAAGGATCAGAACGTGATACCTGCCAATGTAATGCAGATAGCCCAAAAATCCTGCGCCGCCTGCCATATTGAACCAGGAATGAAAATGGCATTATCAGTACTTAATCTAACAGCATGGGGTAAGTATGCTCCCGAAAAGCAGGCTGCCAAAGCAAACTCCATGTGCAAAATTGTCACTAAAAACAAAATGCCTCCGAAGAGTTACCAGACAAACAATCCTAAGGCTGTTCCGACAACAGATGATGTAAAGGCTATTTGTGACTGGGCAGCATCATTGAAGATCGCTAAGTAACTAGGTTAAATGATTTGCTGCATGTGATTGGTTGAGGATTATATCCTGATCCAAGGAGGAAAACTGCTCAATTCCATTTCCTCCAGCCTTGAATATGTGGATCCCATAATAGCCAGGTTCTCTGCAGACGTAATCCCGGCCGGGGGTTGTATTCGCCTTCGCGGCGGATATTATATGATCCTGCACGTCGACCTGTAGAAGTATAGTCAGCTAAGTCCATCTTAATATAGAAATTCATGATTAAAAATTTTGTGTCCATCACTATTCTTTTACTTGTAACAACTTTCTCTCAGGGTCAAAAACAGCTTACTGACTATGTCAATCCTTTTTTAGGAACGGCCACCTTATGGGATAGTATAGACATAGGATATAAACCTACTTTCAGAACCTGGGGTGCCGAGGTATTTCCGGGATCGTCGGTTCCCAACGCAATGGTTCAGTTGACTCCGGTAACAAAGTTCAGAAGTGGTTCAGGGTATCAGTATGAAGATACCGTTATCTATGGTTTTGCACACACTAGTAAAGGTCATTGGAACTTATGCCATATTCCATTGTTGCCAGCTACCGGCGATATATCTCCCGATAATTATTACTCTTCTTACAGCCATAAAAACGAGTCGGCTCACCCTGGTTATTATCAGGTTTATCTTGAACGATACTCTGTTAATGCCGAATTAACATCAACATTACGGTGTGCATTTCATAAATACACTTACAAAGCAGGGCAGGGGAAAAGATTGATTGCAGACCTTGCTCTGTCTAATGAAAGAGTCAGAAGCTGGGAAATCGAACAGGAAGGTGAAAATGTATTTAAGGGATTTCAGCAGGCTGGCGAAAAAATGTACTTCTATGCGATAGCCAATCATAAAATATCCAACATAGATTCGCTTAGAAAAGACACAAAAAAAATATCGGTTGTCAATTTTATTGATGAGTCAAAGCCCCTGGAAATTCAGATAGGTTTTTCATTTGTAAGCATAGGGAATGCAAAGGAAAACTTAGAGAAAGAGATGTCAGGGAAAAGCTTTGCGCAGGTAAGAAAGGCGGCTGCCGATACATGGGAAGCTCTATTGTCAAAAATTAAAGTGACTGGTGGTACTGAAAGGCAAAAGAGGATATTCTACTCTGCTTTGTACAGGTCCTTCCTCTGGCCGGCCTTACGAAGCGACATAAACGGAGACTTCACCGATCTAAAAGGTAATGTTGTAAATAAAGGATTTAATTATTATACCGAACCCTCTTTATGGGACGACTATCGGAATAAACTGATTTTACTTGGAATGCTATCACCGTCTGTAACCGCGGATGTGATCAAGTCCTTAATCGACAAAGGCGAATTAACCGGATTTATGCCCACCTTTTTCCATGGCGACCATGCAGCTCCTTTTATTGCAGGATCCTATTTAAGAGGGATAAGGGATTACGATGTAAAAAGCGCCTATAACCTGCTATTGAGAAATGCGACACTCGAAAACAGGAGCAGACCTTATATATTGGATTATATAGAGAAAGGTTACGTTTACGAGAAGGACATTGAAAAACCAAAAATAGAAACAAAAGCCACGGCTGGCGTAACCAAAACACTGGAATACGCTTACGATGATTATGCTGTGGCCTTATTAGCTAAAGAGTTGGGCGATACAGGTAATTACCGGATGCTGATGAAAAGAACCGGTAATTATAAAAACATGTTTGATCCGTCGACAGGATTAATGAGGGGACGCCTGGCAAATGGAGACTGGATAAAGGATTTTGATCCCAGGTTTCCATATTATGAATATATGTACCGCGAAGCTAATGCCTGGCAATCTTCTTTCTTTGCACCTCATGATCCAAACGGATTGGTTAGTCTTTATAAGAG
Organism: Bacteroidia bacterium; assembly: GCA_026391595.1. GTDB lineage: Bacteria > Bacteroidota > Bacteroidia > Bacteroidales > VadinHA17 > LD21. The sequence goes on along the minus strand of JAPLDY010000100.1, from coordinate 11,495 downwards.
TAAAGATGAATTTGAAAAGAAACTGGATGATCTATTTTCAATTCCATGGAATGGGGTTGAGGCCTATAATTTTTCAGGCTTTATCGGGCAATATTGTCATGGGAACCAACCCGATCACAGTTTTCCGTTTATGTACTATTTTGTAGATAAACAGGAAAAATCTCAGGTCATTTTGGATAGCATCATGAACCATTTCTATGACTTGGGTAAGGAAAGATTGTCGTATGCCGGAATGGATGACGCTGGCGAAATGTCGTCGTGGTACGTATTTAATGCCATTGGATTATATACTTTTTCACCTGCCGACCCGGAATATATCATTTCAGTCCCACTATTCGATAAGGTAAAATTCAATCTTGGCGAAAATACTTTTAAAATTATCAAAAAGAATTCCGGCAAAAAAATCAGCAAGATTACTTATGGTAATCGAAAAATTGATGGTTATTTTATATCACATAACGAACTGAAGAAAGGGGAAAAATTAGTGATTACTACAATGTAGTTTAGTCAACGAAAATAATAGATTGTCTCACAGGAATTTAAACCAGAAAACAATAAAATAATTAAAACAAAATGAAGAAACGTTTTTATATTCTCATCATCGGAGGACTTTTACCTTTTATTACGTTTGCACAACAAATTGATAAAAGAGAGAAATACGATATTTCAAAGGATAAGGTATTGTATACCATTGGGTATGCCCATTTGGATACCGAATGGAATTGGGAATACCCGAAAACAATTAATGAATACATAAAAAACACAATGGAGGATAACTTTAAGCTCTTCGAGAAGTATCCTGATTATGTATTCAACTTTACCGGATCCCGCCGTTACAGGATGATGAAAGAGTATTATCCGGAATCGTATAAAAAAGTATGCGACTATATTAATCAGGGACGTTGGTTTGTTTCCGGTTCTTCGGTTGATGAAGGCGAAGTAAACATCTCTTCTTCTGAATCAGTATTACGGCAGGTGCTTTATGGAAATCTTTACTTCAAAAGAGAGTTTAACAAAGAAAGCTATGATTACATGCTTCCTGATTGTTTTGGATTTGTGGCTACAATGCCATCTGTATGGAGTCATGCCGGCCTGCTTGGGTTTTCTACTCAAAAACTGACGTGGGGTTCTGCCAATGGACTGCCCTTTAATGTTGGTATATGGGAAGGACCCGACGGCAAAAGTTTACTTGCAGCGTTAAATGCAACCAACTATGGCGGACGTATTGTTGAAAGACTGGATAAAGACAAAGAATGGAGTGCCCGAATGGAGGATGACATCAGAAAATTTGGTGTTTCTTTCGATTTCAGGTATTATGGCACCGGCGATATTGGCGGATCGCCAAGAGACAATGATGTTAAAAATGCAACAGGAAGTATTAAACAGAGCGATAGCAACTTTAAAGTTGTTTTAACATCCTCTGATCAGATGTTTAAAGATATTACCCCTGCCCTGCGTGCTAAACTTCCCACCTTCGCGGGTGATCTGTTACTCACCGAGCACAGTGCAGGATCAATGTCTTCAGAATCGTTCATGAAGCGTGCCAACCGGAAGAACGAACAGCTGGCTAAATCGGCTGAACAGCTGGCTTCTGTAGCCAGTTGGCTTGGCGCAGCATCCTATCCGGTGAATAAAATTAATAATTCATGGGACCTTGTTTTAGGCAGTCAGTTTCATGATATCCTTCCCGGAACAAGTACCGTAAAGGCATATGAATATGCATGGAACGACGAATTCATAGCCATGAACGGTTTCTCGGAAGTATTGAAAAACTCAGTCAGCGCCATTTCTCATCAATTAAACACACAGGTTGAAGGCAGGGCAATTGTAGTTTACAATCCGGTGGCAACAAATCGTGAAGATGTTGTTACTGCCGAACTTTCGTATGCGAAACTCCCCGGAAATGTAAAAGTTGTTGATAAGAACGGGAACACTGTTCCATCACAAATTATCTCAGCAAAAGGAAACAAGCTGACAGTAATATTTTTAGCCAGACTTCCATCTGCCGGATTGTCGGTATTTGACATCCGTGAAACAACGGAAAAAGCAGCCGGATCTGCTTTGGTAGCGAAAGATCAGACATTAGAGAACGACTTTTTTAAACTCACCATAAATGCCAATGGCGATATTGCAGGCATCTACGACAAGACCGCATTAAAAGAGGTTCTTTCACAACCGGCTTCACTCCAGTTCCTAAAAGAAAATCCTGCCAGCTGGCCAGCCTGGAACATGGATTGGAATGACCGTAAGAATCCTCCTATTGATGCGATGAATAAAGAAGTTACTGTCAAAATTATCGAAGAAGGACCTGTACGCGTAGCCATTGAAGTGTCAAAAAAAGGACGTGGCTCTGAAATAGTGCAAATTATAAGTCTGGCAGCGGGAGAAGCCGGTAAAAGAATTGAAGTATGCAATAAAATTGACTGGCAGTCAAAAGAGATAAGCTTAAAAGCTTCTTTCCCGACTACTGTCGTGAATGAAATGGCTACCTATGGTTTGAACACCGCTGCAATACAACGCTCTACCAACAACGATGTTAAGTTTGAAGTACCGGGCCGTCAGTGGATCGACCTTACTGACAGGCCAAACAATTATGGTGTTTCCATTCTTGAAGATTGTAAATATGGCTCTGATAAACCCGATAATAGCACACTCCGCCTTACCTTGATGTATACTCCTAAAGCAAGGGATTATGTTTATCAGGGTTCACAGGATTGGGGAATTCATGATGTCAAATATGCAATTTACCCTCACGTTGGCGATTGGGCATATGCAAAAACCCCATGGCAAGGTAGTTTTGTAAATGCACCGCTTATTGGCTTTGAAACAGCTAAGCACGACGGTTCTTTAGGCAAAGAATTCTCTCTTGTTAAGCTTAATACCAATAAGGTGGATATTATGGCCTTCAAAAAAGCAGAAGAGAGTGATTATTATATCGTACGGTTCAACGAATTATATGGTAAAAATGCTAATGGTATATCCGTAAGCTTCCCGGGGAAAATTGTTGATGCTTATGAAGTTAATGGCCAGGAAAAGAAAATTGGTGAGGCCGACTTTAAGAATGGAACTCTCAACTTTGATATGACTAAATTCCTGATCAGAAGCTTTGCTGTTAAGTTTGAAGAAGCTACTCAGCCAGCTTCGAAACCTGTGCAAAAAAGTATCGATATGCCGTTCAATGAAGATGCAATTAGCTTCGACGGCAACAGAGCTGATGGGAATATGACCAACAGTCTCACAATTCCTGCTGAATTGATTCCGGCAGAAGTGATCAGCGAGGATATCAGCTTTAAAATTGGAAGCAGCACCGACGGAGAGAAAAATGCAGTTGCCGCCAAAGGTCAGAAAATCAATATGCCGTCGGGTAATTTCAATAAGCTTTACATACTTGCTGCAGCAACTGAAGACTCAAAGGGCAGCTTAAAAATCGGAAGCCAGACAGTGAATTTAAGCGTACAGGATTGGACAGGCTGGATCGGACAGCACTATAGCCGTAAACTTTATTTTAACGATCTGAAAGTATCTGAAATTACAAATGCCTATACCAAACGCGACAATATAGCATGGTATGCTTCGCACCGCCATTCACCTGAGGCCAATGACGCTTATCAGTACAGCTACTTATACAAATATGAAATCAACCTGCCCAAAGGAGCTAAATCTGTCACTCTTCCGGATAATGATAAGATTAGGATATTTGCTATTACAGCAGCAAATAACACTAATGAAGATATAACTCCATTGCAGCCGCTTTACGATGATTTCAAAGATAATAAGCCGGTACAACTAAGGGTAAAGGAATATGTTACCCCTGAGCTGAAGCCGCCAAAAACGGTTCAAAAGCCGTTATTTATCAATGATCCGATGGCCGATATTAGAGATCCGAGAACGATTGCAAGACTCAAATCTTATCTAAAGAGCCTTGGAATGGATACTGTTATAGTTAAAACACCTCCATCGATCACCGACTATGCCGATGTAAAATCTGGAAATAATGTAAGCGCCGTTTATTATGCAACCGGGAAATCGACCCGGGGCAAGGATTACCAGAATGTTAAAATGGATCTGACACAAATCCTGAATTCTCAATCCGCTAAAGCGTTTGATACTATTTGGTTCGATAATGGAGAAGGCCGTTATATTATTGATTTGCAGAAGTCTGTTTCGATCGGTAAAATCAATTTTTACATTGACCAATTCAGAAAGCGTGGGAATCAGTTATTTAGTATGTGGGCTTCAGATAATAGTTTCGATTTCAGCGGCAACCCAAAAGATAAAGGATTTAAGTATCTGGGTATTTATGGTACAGGAAGGACCGGAATGGGTGCAAGCGGCACTTCATTGCAATTCGAGGAAAACCTTAAATGCCGTTATCTTATGTTTATCAGTGATGGGAGCTGGCATGGGAACGACTTCCTGAGACAGTTGGATATATTTGTAAAATAAATCGCAAATTATTATGAAGTACCTCAAAGTAAGGCAGGCCATAGTTTATTTATCTCTGATATTTTTTTCCTTAACAATGCGGCCGCACAAAATTCATTTATCCGCGATCAGTTCACTGCCGATCCGACGGCAAGGGTTTTCAATGGCAGGGTATATGTATATCCGTCTCATGATATTTTAGCTCAGCCGGGCCGCGGACGTGCCGGCTGGTTCTGCATGGAAGACCAGACTCGACAAACAGAATGGATGGATAAGCTACAATGGTGTCGATTTCGGAAACAAGAGACTCAGATCTGTACTGATAAAAGCTTCATCACAAACAGGGGGCACACTTCAGATTCATTTGGATAAAGTAGAAGGCACTCTGCTTGCTGAAGTAAAAATTCCCAAAGGTACAGGTTGGAATACCATTAATGCGCGCTTATTAAAATATCAAAAGGGAATTCATAACCTGATTGTTTCAGTGAATGATAATAACCCTGTCGAAGTTGACTGGATCAGTTTTATCAAATAGTTTTAACTCTTGTCTCCTCCTGATAAAGGAAAAATAAACTATATGAGAATATTTAATAGACACGGTGCATTCAGCTACTCTATGAAGTTCGCATTGACCTCAATAGCCTGTCTCATGCTTTTTGCCTGTAAGACAAATCCCGGAAGAGATCTGTATGAAGGACTTGCCAGTAATTCACGGGACAGAGTTTCAATTAACGAAGGCTGGCGCTTCTTTAAGTACGATACCATATCAGACAACCTCATCTATGATATCCGTCCGGATGTCAGAGGATATAGTGATGACAGACCTGCCGATTCCAGACCAACAGAAGCGAATAATATTGAAGTAACTCAAATGATACTCAAGCCATGGATCTTACCTTCAGGCAATGATTTTATAAAAGATCCCGGCAAGCATCATGTAAGGCCAGAAGGAAATCCAGGGAGTGATTTTCCTTTTGTTCAGAAAGATTTTGACGACAGCTCCTGGAAGATTGTTAACCTTCCTCACGACTGGGCTATCGAAGGTCCCTTTATTAACGGGCAGGATGCTGAAGTGGGTGGTGGTATGGGACGGCTGCCCAGTCCTGGTGTAGCCTGGTACAGAAAGAAACTTGAGATTTCAGAATCAGATACAGGCAAATCTGTCTTTCTTGATATAGACGGGGCAATGTCCTATTCTATGGTCTGGTTAAATGGCAACTTAGTAGGGGGATGGCCTTTTGGTTACGCATCATGGCGCCTGGATCTGACACCTTATATTGTTCCGGGAGGTAAAAACCAGCTGGCGATCCGTCTGGATAATCCGCCCAGTTCGTCACGATGGTATCCAGGCGGAGGAATTTACCGAAATGTCTGGTTAACCAAGACTAATCCCGTTCATGTTGGTCAGTGGGGGACTTTTGTGACGACTCGTGATGTTTCCGTTGCCTCCGCTACGGTTAACATTGAAATCACTCTGGATAATGACTCCGGGAACGATGCAGCGGTTAAGGTGGTTACACAATTATTCAACCTGGATGCAAATGGTAATAGAAAAGGTGATGCTGTTTTGACTTTCGAACCCGTTAATGTACGCGTTGAACCTGGAAAGAAAGCGAAAGTCGAAGGTTTTGCCACTCTTAAAAAACCAAGGTTATGGGGACCACCGCCGACACAGGTTCCTAACCGCTATATGGCTGTCACCAACCTATTGAAAGATGACAAACTGATTGATCAATACGAGACACCTTTCGGAATTCGCTCGCTTCGTTTAGATCCGGACTCTGGTATCTTCGTCAACGAAGAGATGATCAGGATTAAAGGTGTAAACCAGCACCACGACCTTGGTGCCCTGGGAGCTGCATTCAATACCCGTGCTGCCGAACGTCAGCTGGAGATTCTCAGGGAAATGGGTTGCAATGCTATACGTATGTCCCATAATCCACCTGCTCCGGAATTACTTGAACTGACAGACCGGATGGGATTTCTTGTGATTGATGAAGCCTTCGATGTTTGGATGCTAAGAAAAACACCGCTCGACTTTCACCTCATATTCCCGGAATGGTATGAACAGGATCTGAGGGCTCTTGTACGCCGTGACAGAAACAGTCCCTCTGTTATTATTTGGAGCTTTGGGAATGAAGTCGGCGAGCAATATACCGCGGAAAAAGGGGCATCACAGGCAAAGGAACTGCGTGAGATCATTATGGATGAAGACAGTACCCGTCCCTCGACCAGTGCCATGAACTGGGCAAAGCCGGATATGCCTTTTCCAGCTATGATGGATGTCATAAGCCTGAACTATCAGGGTGAAGGAATTCGAAACTCTGCGGAATTTGAAGGCACAAATCGGATTCGAACTTCACCTCAATATCCTGTCTTCCATGTGAAATTCCCCGGGAAGGTGATTCTCAGCAGTGAAACCGCATCTGCATTTAGCAGCCGTGGAATATACCTGTTTCCCGTATCAAAAGAGATCAGCGAACCAGTAAGGGATGGGAGAGGAGGTGACTCGAAGATCCGGCAGGTAAGCTCCTACGAACTCCATGCAGTCGACTTCGGTTCATCTGCAGACAAAGTGTTCGGATCCCTTGAGCGGAATCCTTTCGTTGCAGGCGAGTTTGTATGGACCGGATGGGACTACCTGGGTGAACCGACACCTTATTCTCAATCACGCAGCTCATATACCGGCATAATTGACCTGGCAGGATTTAAAAAGGACCGCTTCTATATTTATCAGGCAAAATGGCGCCCAGAACTGCCCATGGCCCATATTTTGCCTCACTGGAATTGGCCGGAGCGAATCGGAGAAACTACACCGGTACATGTTTTCACTTCAGGTGATGAAGCAGAGCTGTTTCTAAATGGAGAGTCACTTGGAAGGGGGGAAAAAGGGCAATATGAATACCGTTTGCGCTGGGATGATGTAAAATATGAACCGGGCCAACTGAAAGTAGTAGCTTATAAAAATGGCAGGAAATGGGCTGAAGATTTGGTTGAGACCACCGGGGAACCAGTAAGGTTGGAGGCTCAAGCAGACAGGAGAACTATAAAGTCAGATGGGAAAGACATTGCATTCATTACTATACAGATAGTTGACAGAAAGAAGCGACTTGTGCCACGTTCCGATAATCTTATTGAATTTAGTATTGAGGGTCCCGGTGAAATTGTTGCCACAGATAATGGTGATCCAACGGATATGGTGGCATTCCCCTCACATAATCGTAAAGCTTTTAATGGTCTGGCATTGGTTATTGTTCGATCTGATGCCGGAGAAACGGGTAAAATTATGGTAAAAGCAAAATCACCCGGACTAGAGGATGCAACAGTAGAGGTTACCAGCAAATGATTTTGTATTCTGGAAAATCAGGCAATTATGTGCCCTGGAAGTGTTTTTATTGGAAGTACTGATAATTGTTTAAAACTTATCACAGTGAGATTCCCGATGTTTTTGAATTTATTCTATCACCAGGGTTTTAACAATATTTAATTTATCAGATTGAATCCGGATAAAGTACAATCCCTTATCAACATTTCCAAGATCTATTTCATGAAAATTTTGCCCCTGAATTTTATTAATGACCATATCCCGGCTAAAAACGCCAATAGAATTGTAAAGTGATAACCTTATATTATCACATTCAAATTTATCCAGTTGAATATAGAACTTACCATGGTTTGGATTTGGATAGAGAATGATATTCTCAGTATTTATTTTGAAATTATCCGGGGTGTTTGTTGTAAGCTCCAGATCACCTAAAGTAGCAATTATGCTGGTTGGTCCACTTTTTTTATCAATTACAAAACTACCCAGGGAAGAGTTTATACCTGCGTAACCTCCTATTGAAAGGACGTTATCCCCAAAAACAGCTATTGCGCTCATAATATTTGAACTGGCAGGGATAGTTTTAAACCATTGAAGGACCCCGGTAGTGGAATACTTTGCAAGAAAGAAATCATTTGTACCTACAGGAGTATAAGTTACAGTCTCAACGCTTATTTCATCTTTGAAATGACCTCCTGTATATACATTCCCATTTTCGTCAAGATCCAGCAAATCACCATAATTGAAACTATAATTTTTTTCATATATAGGTTTTATCCAGATTATACCTCCAAGAGTATTAATCTTTGTTAAATAATATGACCAGTCCTGAATATATGGACTGGTCAGGGTGGTCGTTCCGAATACTGCATTGTTTTTAAACCATCCATAGATGTAAGAATTCCCTGCATTATCAGTTTTTATATCGACAGGAAAGCACTCAGATCCTGATGGATTAACAGGATCTGCACCATAAGTTTTTACCCATTTGGCATTGCCATACAGATCAAACTTAACAAGAACAGTTGCTTCAGTTTCTGGCTGAGGTGCAGATACTGTCCCAAATGTCAATGTATTTCCCGTAGGGGTAGCGATATCAGCAGTTAAGTAAATATTATTTAATGCATCGCAGTCTGCCATTGCTAAATAGACTACGCCTCCAATCGGGAATCCCTTTGCCCAAAGGAAATTACCGTCCGGATCAAGTTTTAAAAGAAATACCCCTTCTACAGACCCCACATTAATTGAGTTTCCTAATACAGTCATCTTGTCTGTAAATTTTCCGGAAACGATAATGTTATTTTCTTCATCGGTTGTAACTCCTATGATATCAATTATTCCATCTGTATTAAGTTGAACAGCCCATGAACGCAATCCGTTCTCGTTATATTTAATAATATATCCATCATCAAAACCATTTAGGTTGACGAAAGTCTCAGTTCCAAGGTCAAGCGATGCGCCGAAAACACTATATGTCACCAGATTATGATTTTTATCAATCTTCAAATTGGGACCTGTAGAATAACCAAAATAATCTTGTATTAGATTCAACCACACTAAATTTCCATTAATGTCCAACTTTGCGATTACAGTTACTTCATTATCCTTTTTTATTACAGTCCCGAAAAAGTTACAATATCCTCTTACTCTTGATTTAATGTATGTATTCCCAAGATTATCGTGTTTAATATTAAAAATTCGTGCGGTCCCAGATTGACTAGATGAAACTTTTTTCCAATCCTCAGACATTGCACCAGATTGTACATCATATTGAATAAGGTACATATTGCCATAAAATGGGGCACCTCCATAATTATAGGAACCTGTGCATGATAATTTCCCTGATGGTGAGGTAAATATTCTCTCAGCAGTTGTGTTTTGAATTGCGTAGCTTGAAATGGCATTACCTCCTGAGTCAAATTTTATTAAAACCTGACCTCCTGCAGAATTTACAACAAATGAACCGAAAGTAAATGAGTTGGTTATAAGCGCATATTCATAAATGTTATTTGAATTATCCAGAAATATTCTGAAGGTATAAGGATCAGAAACGGCAATTTCACTGCTTGAATAAGCCCATTCAAAGACAAAATTATTTGCACATTTTGCAATGAAAGTACATTTTGAAGCACTGGTTTTTGTAATAGTTACAGGATTTAAGAAAATACTGAGATTATGGAATCCTGATATAACTATTTTCCCCTCACTTGTTATTGCTATATCGGTGATCATGGAAGTGTTCGGATTAAGAACCTGATATGTCATCTCTTCTGAAATGGTTCTCTTTCCATCCGGGAAGGTATACTCATAATGCAAATAGAATTTTTTTTCTGCCGGAACATATTTGTTTTCAAGTCCTGTTGTTGCGACAACCGCTACAGAACCATAGGTTGCAGAAATACATGTGCCTCCAATTGTGACACTATTATCTGCATTAATTGTCAGCAATAAATTACCCACTGTAGTTGCAAGGTCCCCAATGGTTGTTTCCAGGACATCTTCGGAAATACCCGTAAGAGTTTTATTTTGATTTATTGTTCTTAGCCCTGCAGTAGGATGATTAAAAGTTCCGGTTGAATAATAGACTCCTTGCTTTGATGACAGAATCGGAGCTGCAACATTTTGTATCTGAGTTGCCAGATTATAAACTCCATCCAAATCAGCTCTGGCAAGAAATCCTGCGTACGGGCAATTGGGATTGAGTGTATACGAACCAAATGTAGTTGAAACACTTACAGCACCTCCGATAAATAAATTTGAACCATTTATTGCTACGGCCTGTAATGTCCCTGATGGATAAATCTGCTCCCATAATAAAATACCGCCCGAACTGAATTTTAATAATTTGTCTGTAGCGGAGATAATATAAGAATTACCATTATTATCTATCGCAATTCTAAATATATAGTTCAAAATATAGGTACCAGAAGATTCGAAAGCTGTTATCCATGAACAATTTCCATTAATATCAAATTTTGCTATGAAAGCATTGATTGTGGTGCTGGATGTAATAGTTTTGCCGCCAATTGTAATCGAACCGGTAAACCTGCCTAAAAAATAAATATTCTGATTATTGTCGACCTTTATAACATATGGAGTTATTGTTCCTGATGGACCTATATTAATGAATTTTTTAAAGGATGCAGTACCACTGTTGTTTATCTTGGTTAATATCCAATCATATGTCTCTACACTGGTATAATTCATTCCGTCAAATGTTATGGGGCCGGTGACCTTACCGATCATATAGACATAATTAGCATCAGCAGTTACTAATTTACCTTCCTGATTCTGGTAGGTATTTAACTGCAGAACTCGCGTCCAATCAGGTTCCTGACTATTAATTAATTGACAGTTAATTAAAAGCAAGGATAGAACAAGTGTTAAATGTATGGGTTTCATAATAAGGAATATAAAATTATCGAAACATACTATTGTCGATATCACAAATAGCCATTTTAATCTATCCCAAAGTGAAAATATATAATGTCGCAAAAAAGAGAGATTTGTTCTGAAATGTACGGTCAGATTAAAATAAGCCTTATCAAAGTTACGCTTTTCCTGAGAATACAATATACCTGATATCCAAATACATAAAATAATCAGCTATAAATAGATCGCTAAGGCAAAAACACTTAATTCTGTTTAAAATAGAGAGAAGGAAATGGGGGGCGGGTACATGAGATTTTGATGGATTACGCTCCCTGCGATCGCCTGATCCTCGGTGGGGGTGCATAACAAGTCAAAA
>JAPLDY010000241.1 GCA_026391595.1 Bacteroidia bacterium | reverse complement strand
CATAAGTGCCGTAAATTCATTTTCATATGGATCTACCAAACGATACAAGTCTCCATGCCAAACAGTGTTTTTAAAGGAATTATAATTAATAACTGCTTGTTTACAAAATTGCATCTCTGCGTCAGTTAAATTATCGGCAACGATATCAAAACCCAACTTGCCCATACTTGCAACGTCTATTCTAAATTTAACAGGTTGCTTTCCCCAATTGGTTACATGATTGTCGGTTGCAATAGATGGGAAAAAATAAGAGTAATTCCATTGCATAAATATCCTTTCAACCGGTTCGGTATCATCGCTGGGCCAGAATTCGGTAAAATATTTCAGTATTTCATAATCTGCTCTGCCACCACCTCCGGAGCATAACATCATTGGTACTTTGGGATATTTTGCCCTTACCCTTTCCAAAACCTGATACAATCCCCTTACAAATTCTACATATAAATGAGATTGAGGTAATTTCTTTTCGTTCAGGTAAGGTGAGTATGCATTATATATCACCGAATTGCAATCCCATTTAATAAAAGACAATTCCGGGTTTTGCGTTAATAGATCGTCAACAATTCCAAATATAAAATCCTGCACTTCCGGATTTGTTAAATCCAGCACCAATTGATCGCGAAAATAGACTTCCGGTCTTTCTGGTTGTCGTATTACCCAATCGAGGTGTTTTTCGTACAATTCACTTTGGGGATTCACCATCTCAGGTTCTATCCATATACCAAATTTCACACCTTCTTTCTTTGCTTCCTTCACCAGGTACCCTATTCCATTAGGAAGCTTTTTTATGTTTTCCTGCCAATCGCCTAGTCCGGCATTGTCATCATTTCTTGGATACTTATTACCAAACCATCCATCATCAAGTAAAAACATATCAACCCCAAAATCCTTTGCGTCCTTGATTAATTCAACCAACTTATTTTCATCGAAATCAAAATGAGTGGCTTCCCAGTTGTTCAACAAGGTTAGCCGTTCGCCCTGGCCGTCTAATAACCGGTATTTTTTTGCCCACGAATGAAGGTTTCGACTAGCCTCTCCTGTACCATTATTTGACACAGCATATATTAAAGAAGGTGTTTTAAAAGCTTCATTCTTTAGAAGTAAATATTCTGAAGCATAAGGGTTGATCCCGGCAATCAGGCGAAGATTCTCATATGAATCAATGTCAAATTCCAGTTTGAAATTTCCCGTCCATTCAAGCTGCCCAAGCATCACAGTGCCTTCGTTTTCTGAAGCCTTTTTATCAAAAGACAATATGAAATTATTCGATTCTAAAAGCATTGCCCTTGCCCCCAACTTTGAATCTATAGTTTTATTACCTCGTAAAAGTTTTTCTTCTGCAGGTTGCATTTCTTTTGCCCATTCATTGTGAAAACTTGTCAGGTAATATTCCTTATTATTAAAATATAAATTAGCAGAAGCGTACTTCAGCAGTCTTACAGCCTTCTTTTCGTTATGCTTTATTTCTGTCCATTGTTCAATCACATTTTCGTTTTTCCAGACTTTATAGAACAATGAAACCTGAAAAGGATAGCATGGATCTTTTAGAAGAATAGTTGTCAATGTTGTATTGCTATCGATTTCTTCCACGGTATGGCTATCATAAGTCAATTCCAAAGAGGTGTTTTGGTCAGCATGGACTACCTGAATAGCTGGTTCAGACAAATTCCAGGTACCTGCGGGCGTGTACGCAGCATTGTAAATACCTGAGTTTTTATCATTAAAATAGTATGAGTCTGCCACTGTAGCATATTCACTTTCATCATTCAGCGGTTCACCAAAATATATAGTTCTTAAACGCTCATTTTTATCTGTTTGAAGTAAAATGACAAAGTCTTTTGAACGAATAGGGATCGTGGTTATCTGAGCTTGCAGGCAATTCGTGGTAATTATCAGATTAATAGTCAGGAGGCTTTTAATTGTAAAACGACAACATATTTGTTTTTTCATAATGTAATTAGATTTAATTTGCTATTACGTTTAAATACAAATTGATCTAGATGAATATTTACAGAAGCCATTAGCTGAGTTATTATGTATCATGCCTCTACAAATCAGACATAGACGGAGGTAATTTATCCGTTCCCCATTCCGATGGCTTTTCACCCATTACTAATTCCAGAACAGCCCCATTTTTTATATCTGTATGCCTGAACCATGCCTGATTAAAAGGTTTACCATTTAATTGCGCAGATTGCACATAAATGTTTGCTTCTGAAGTGTTTCTTGCAATAATTTTGAATGTTGCCCCATTACCCAGTTGAATGGTTGTCTCTTCAAATTTCGGACTACCAATTAAATAAAGATCCTGACCCGCAACCGGGAAAAATCCCATGGCATGAAAAGCAAACCATGCGGACATGGCACCCGAGTCATCATTGCCAGGTAATCCACTCCGGGATGTATTATAATTTTCGTTTATTATTTTTTGAATTCGCTCAGCAGTCTTTTCGGGCCTTCCGGCATATATATATAAACAGGGCGTCAAAAAGCCAGGTTCATTATTTACATTATAAAAGCTCTCATTAAAGAAAGTATCCAGACGTTTAACAAACTCCTTTTCTCCTCCACACATTTCAATCAATTTTTTCATGTCATGCGGGACGTAAAAAGAATATTCCCAGGTGTGGCTTTCATAAAAAAACTCTGTCCAATACCCAATTTTCTGAAACATGTCATAAGATTCATCCCATGAACCATCTGCATTTTTAGGCCATATAAATCCTTTGGCACCGTGATCCTCAACCGGTCTCCAAAGGTTCAACCAGTTATTCGCTCTTTTTTTATATTTTTCGTAATCGGCAGTCTTTCCTAATCCCTGGGCAACTGTGGCAATTGCATAATCGCAATATGCATATTCAAGTGTTCTCGAGCCTGCCCTTTCATAATCTGACGAAACATAGCCTAATGCATTATAATTAATTAATCCTCCTCTTCCTTCTTTTTGCTCGTTACCACCGGGAGGTACTTCCGCGTTTTTCACCATGGCCAGATATGCTTTCTCATAATCAATTCCCTCCAATCCCTTTACAAATGCGTCGGCAATGAGTATATCGCAATTACTGCCTCCCTGAGTTCTTCCATTATCATTTCCGCTGCGGGCATCAGGCATATATCCCTCGTATTCGCAGATGTCAATCAAGGATCGGATAAAGTCAATCTGTTTGTCAGGATTAATAAGAGTTAACAGCGGATTTGTTGTCCTGTAGGTATCCCAAATGGCATAATAATCGTCATAATAGGGACCATTTGGTATCCATTTTGGATTTTCACCTGTTCTGTCTGTTGGCATTAACATGGAATGGTAAAGTGCAGTATAAAACATTGTTTTTAATTCATCACTACCTCCTTCAACACTTACTCTGCCAATAACATTGTTCCACTTTGACCGGGCCTGATCTTTTATCGCTTCAAAATTCCAATCCGGAATTTCTTTTTCTCTGTTAACCCGTGCCTTTAATCGCCCTAAAAATGAGATTCCTACTTTTATTTTTAACGACTGGTCAGCGTGGGTTTGGAATTTTAAAAAGGCACCGGTTTTTTCACCAGTATCTGCTTCATATTTAGAATTTGGATTGATTAATCCCGATTTCCATGTTCCGAACTCATCTGCAGGGGTATCCAGTTCTGCACTAAAATAGACGGTATATGCATCCCCTTTCCCCCAACCATTGCGTATGCGGGTGTAGCCTTCAATTAATGTTGGAGTAACAATTTCAATTTCAGAACCGACAAAAAACTGGACTTCTGTTCTATTTCCGGCATAATCAAGGAAACTTCCGGCATCGATTAACAGATATGAGCTATCGGATTTGGGAAAAGTATATTTATGGAAACCGCAACTATGTGTGGTTGTTAACTCAGCTTGTATATTCCATTTATCCAATTTAACTGAATAGTAACCGGGCTGCACAATTTCATTAATTCCATAGGATGCATAATCGTTAATATTCAATGTGCCAACAAGCGGTGCAACAGTGACATTTCCATATTTTGCACCACCGCCGGTTCCCGACACATGTATATGACTGAATCCTTTGATTCTTTCGCCCGATATATAGCCGGAATTTGAACCGCCAACACAATCGGGACCTAATTTTACCATTCCAAATGGAAGGCTGGGCCCCGGGATTACATTGCCCTTGTTATTCAACCCAATTTGGGGCTGAACATATTGAATTAAATTTTTCTTATTATCCTGAGAAGAACTACTAATAGTTATAAGAATATAACACAGCGATATTACCATTCTATATTTCATTGTCAATTAATCGCTTTTGTCCGGTATAATTTACAGATATACTAATGAAGATAATTTAGTACTCGTCTTTTCGTGCAATGTTCATGATGCGCCAAAATAGCCAGCTTCTTTTTATCGCTGAGTTCATTAATCCAATCAATCTTATTTCTAAATGAAAGATGATCGATCCCGGATAATGGGCAATCATTTTCCCTTTTGCCTTTCGGACAACCATAAGTAATGCCAAACATTTCTATTTCCACGAAGTGAAGCTGGGATTAAAAGAAATAAGTAATTGAAGAGATATTTTCATATCTCCTCAATTACAAAAAGACAGTCGCTAAACGATAGTTTAATTACCAGCCTTCATTCTGGGTTAAAGTACCTTTACTATTTTCAATCTGAGCAGGAGGAATTGGCCACACATGATGTATGGCAGGATTGAATTGTGGACGTGGGGGCCAAACCACTTGCCCAAGTGAACCGTGAAGTGCATTAGCATAAGCTGCATCCGCATCACCCCAGCGCACCAGATCAAAATGGCGATCCGACCATTCAAACGCTAACTCGCACCGTCTCTCATGTTTAAGGTCATTTAATGTTGCATTGGTTTTTGGAGCCAAACCAGCTCTTGCCCGGATCATATTAATGTACTGGTCTGCATTTTTATTTTGCTTTAATAATGCTTCGGCTTTAAACAGAATAACTTCGGCATATCTTAAAAGAGGAACCCATAATTTGGTTGTTGGTTCATCTCCATTCGAATTAATAGTATTACCAATAGGATTTGCATAGCCAAAAGGTTCGCGATATTTACCACACATATATCCGGTAAGATTATTTGAGGTTTGATACCAGGTAAATGGTGCTCCAAAATAGGGAAATACATCTCCTGCTTTCAAAATAGTCCAGTCACGACGCTGATCACCTGTTTCATATTCATTAAATAACTCTTTGGTTGGTTGCCAGTAACCCCATCCGTTATATAATCCCCAACCTTTATTTTCCCACAATACTCCCGGGACAATACTACCTTCGCGTTCAGAGCACACGAGTGACCATACATACTCTGAACCCGTATTGTTTGCGATTTTAAAAACGTCTTTGAAATCTGATTGCAAAGCATGTTTACCTGAATTAATTACATCATTACACGCTTTCTCAGCTTCAGCCCAATATTTAGCATCATACTGAGCATGATAGATGTAAGTTTTAGCTAAGTATGCAAGAGCAGCTGTTTTATGTGCCCGTCCTTTATCTTTGACACTATAGGTATCAAAGTATGGAAGTAATTCAGCAGCCTTCTTAAACTCTTCAGCACAATAATCGTAATTAACTCCAACATTAGCGGGCCGGGGGATATAGGTCTTGGTAGGATCAGCGCGATCTATAATTGGTACACCCGCCCTGTTATCACCATAATGGTAAGCTAAATCAAGGTACATCCATCCGCAAATGAAATGGGCTTCACCTAAAATTCTATTTTTCAAATCTTCATCAATGTTCATTGCAGGGACATTAGCTATTACATCATTACAGCGTTTTATCGTTATATATTTATTGCCCCAAACACTTTTGGTATACCCTTCATTACCAGTGCAAATAAAGTTTTTAATGTTGTCAGGTTCCGATTTTATGCGGCCTGTTACCATATCATCGCTGGCATTAATATACCAGAAAAATTCGCGATCAAATTGTCCTCCTGTTGCATATGAAGCATATATTGCATTTGAGGCAGCAATTGCATCTGCAGACGTTTTCCAGAAATTATTACTTGAAGGTGGCCCATAAGGTTCTTTTTCCAGGAACTCCTTCTTGCATCCGTTTGATAACAGAATTATAAGTCCTGTTATTAGAAATATTTTAGTTTTCATCATAATTACTTTTAATTGTTACTTTAACTTCATGATAAGACGTTACAATCCGATATTTATGCCAAACATAAACGTTCTTGGCTGAGGATAAA
>JAPLDY010000134.1 GCA_026391595.1 Bacteroidia bacterium | reverse complement strand
AAGGCTATAGCTGAGTGGTTCCCAAAGAAAGAAAGGGCTCTTGCCACGGGTATTTTCAATTCGGGTACAAATGTCGGAGCTATTGTCGCACCCCTGGCCATACCAGCAATCGTTGCAACATGGGGATGGCAGATGGCATTCATTTTAACCGGGGCAATCGGTTTTCTCTGGATAATATTCTGGTTCATATTCTATGAAGTACCGGAGAAACAGAAAAGAGTCTCAGCAGCTGAGATTGCTTACATACATAGTGATGCTGATGAACAGGCAGAGACTAAAGAGAAGGTTCCATGGCTGAAGCTTCTAAAATATCGCCAGACATGGCTCTTCTTCATTGGCAAGGGTCTCACTGACCCGATCTGGTGGTTTTACCTGTTCTGGATCCCCGGCTGGCTTGCAACCGTCAGAGGTACAGGTCTCAGCGTTTCATCGTTCGGACTGCCTCTTGCGTTTATTTATACAATGACAACTGTTGGAAGTATTGGCGGCGGATGGGTTTCTGGCTATCTTATAACAAAAGGAATGTCTCCTTTTAAAGCAAGAAGAATTACGATGTTAGCATTTGCACTTCTTGTCGTGCCCATAATATTTGCACAATCAAAAGGAGTAAGCACCTGGGGTGCTGTCTGCCTGATAGCTCTAGCAGCTTCGTCGCACCAGGCGTGGTCTGCAAATATCTTTACTACTGTTTCAGATGCTTTCCCAAAGAAAGCTGTAAGCTCGATAACAGGTATTGGAGGCGCAGCCGGCGCCATAATGGGTGCCTTTATTTCTTATATAGCAGGAGGGATAATCCAGCATTTTAAGGACCTGGGAAATATTGAAACTGGCTATGTCGTGATGTTTACCATTGCAGGAAGCGCTTATCTTGTCGCATGGATAATCATGGCTGTATTCAGACCTAAAAATCCTAAAGTAGAACTTGACTGATCATGCCGCGTAAAAGAGCAAGAATTAAGGATATAGCCGAACTGGCCGGAGTCTCAATCGGGACTGTCGACAGAGTCTTGCATAAACGGGGTGAAGTGGCGGAAAAGACGAGGGAGAAAGTCATGAAGATCGTAAAGGATCTTGACTATTCTCCCAACGTCATCGCCCGCGCGCTCAAGTCAAAGAAGAAGTTCAGAGTGGTTTCACTGCTGCCTGAACCAAGCGAGGAGAGCGCATTCTGGGCAAAACATCCTGAAGGGATTATTAAGGCCATGAATGAGCTTGATCCTTTCCCCATAATACTGAGTCAGGTCACATTCGATTTGCTGGATGAGAAGGATTTCCAAAAGAAATCTGAAAAAGTGATCAGCCTTTCTCCTGACGGAGTTATCCTTGCTCCTATCTTTAAGACACAGGCCATAGCTTTTTGCAACCGCCTGACAAAAAAGCAGATACCTTTTGTCTTTATTGACGGCTTCATCGAAGAGACTGAGTTCCTATCCTATACCGGAGAGGATATCTTTCAGAGCGGCAGGGTTGCAGGTCAGCTTATTGATATGGTGACACCGGTGAACATGGATATACTTATAATTAATATTACCAGGAATATCCGGAATGTTCACCACCTTAATAAAAGGACACAGGGTTTTTTGAGCTATTTCCCTGAATCGGGTAAGAACAAGGGGGAATTAATAAGTATGAGTATTATCGACCCTGTTCCGGAAAACATCAGGAAAGAATTAAAAAAGGTAATGGCAAGAAATCCGGACATAGGCTCGATCTTCGTCACAGGATCAAAATCTTACAAAATTGCCGACTACCTTGAATCTGAAGGGATCCATTCTGTTAATCTTATAGGTTATGATCTGCTTGACAGGAATGTAAAACACCTTAGATCGGGGAATATTAAGTTCCTGATAGGTCAAAGGCCTGATGAGCAGACATATAAAGGAGTAAAGAAGCTGTTCGACTATCTCTCAATGGACAGAGTTCCTGATAAGATGGAATACCTCCCGGTAGATGTTGTAACTTCAGAAAACGTTCAATTTTTTCTTTGATAAACAAAAGAGTAAATAATTATTAGAATGAAGACACTTGGAAAATACTCCATTGGGATGGGCGACAGATTCGGCCATCAGGGCGCTGCCCAGTTAAAAGCTATAATTGATGCCGGCAAGAAAGGTGTCGATATAACTCCTGTGTGGAACAAATCAAACAGGGAACATAACACCATTGGCACTCAACCTGAGGATGTAAGGACGGAGGCTGACTCTGTGACAAAAAAGACTGGTTTTAAGAGTCTTTATTTTGTTGATGCAGATCATATTAATCTTGATACAGTAGACCGCTTCATTAAGAGCTCGGATTTTTTCACAATTGATGTTGCATCATACATTGGTAAAAAAGCGGATGATGATGATATAAATACTTTCGTTGCCGGAGCAAAAAAATATTCAGGGGAGTTAAGAATTCCCGGGATAAGAAAGTCAATGGAAGTCTCCGAACAAAAGATCAGGGAGATTGCAAATAAATATCTATTTGCAGCCATTAAAGCCTGGGAAATATTCAGAAAAATCGAGAAAACAAAAGGAAGCGGTAATTTTATCACTGAAGTTTCAATGGACGAAGTACCTGATCCGCAAACACCCGTTGAACTTTTTTTCATTCTGAAAATGCTTGGAGAAGAAAGTGTACCGGTTCAGACTATTGCCCCAAAATTCTCCGGGAGATTTAACAAGGGTGTAGATTATGTTGGTGATCCTGACAAATTTGAAGAAGAGTTTGAGGCCGACCTGATGGTTATAGACTTTGCCATTCACGAATTCGGCTTGCCGGGAAATCTAAAAATGAGTGTTCATTCCGGATCCGATAAGTTTACAATTTATCCCATAATAGGTAAAGTAATAAAGAAACATAATAAGGGTATCCACCTTAAGACTGCCGGTACAACATGGCTTGAGGAAGTAATTGGACTGGCCGAATCAGGAGGTAAAGCGCTCGATTTTGTCAAGGAAATATATTCAGAGTCGCTTGAAAAGATCGACGAGCTTTGTGCACCATACGCAGACGTAATAGATATCAATATTTCAAAGCTCCCGTCCAAGTCAGATATTTCAGCATGGAGTAGCAAAAAGCTAGCAGACTCTCTAAGGCATATACCAGGTAATAAGGATTATAATCCAAATATGAGACAGTTGGTTCACGTGGCATACAAGCTGGCCGCCATGAGGATGGATGTATATTTCAAGCTGCTTAAGGCGAATGAAAAGACTGTTGCACAGTGTGTTTATGAAAACATGTATGACAGGCACATCTGCAGGCTGTTCAATATTAAGTAGGTAATCTAAAGTAAACACCACTTATTCACTCCAGCCTGGGAGTGAAACCGTAGTCTGATAATTGGAATAGTTATATAACGGATTTCTTACCGGTTTATATAGTTTCCCGTTTTTAGGATTGTCGCTCTGCGTATAAACCCATATCTGATTCTGGTCCCAAACTACAATCTCATCCCTGCAATCGCCTGTAAGATCAAGGGTAGCATTGCACATATCCGGATGGCCGTCATCAGGGAACTGAAGTACCTTCCTTCCCCATCCGTCAAATACCCCACCTTCGCTGACATTGGGGTTGTGAACGAAGTACTCCTCCCCTGTTCCGGTCCAGTTCAGCGGAAGACACATGCTTCCATACTGGTTGGGCTCAAAATCGTGATAAATATTTCCGGCAGCATCATATAGATGAATAATCCCCTGGCTGCCCCAGAAGTTGATGGTAACTGTTTCCAATCCCGGCAAGTCTGATCTGAAATTGGCTATTGCCGGATTCTGTACATGCCCAACGAGCGTATGTT
>JAPLDY010000052.1:4795-10818 GCA_026391595.1 Bacteroidia bacterium | reverse complement strand
ATATATAACATTCAGGAAATCGTTCTGTTTAAGCTTTGAAAGTTTCTCTGTACCCTTTCCCGCTATCTGAATAAGGAATTTGATCGTGTTCTTTTCAGTATTTACATCATGGATTGATATCGGGCGACGAAGGAAAGTATCGGGACTCCCTTCCACCTTGATCTGGGCAAATTGTCCGGGTTTCATTTCCGGAAATTTCTCTATTCCCGATATTTCAAGAGTAAAATATTCGTTATTAAGGCGCTTATTCTCAAGTATTTTAAGGCTCTCGATCCTCTTTGCCATTCAAAGGATATTTCCGGCAAATATAGCTCTAATCATCTATTCTACGAAATTTCATCTCATATTCCCGTTAGCCGCGGCCAGGAGTATATTCTTTAAAAGATCCATCCTTAAAGAACCACACTATTTTCTCAACTGAAGGCTTAATAACCTCAGGATCAGTGGATGCTGTCCCTGAATAATCATTCTTATTCTTAACCTCAGTAATCAGCTTCCCCGGTTTATCAGAAGCCTCAACAGCCAGATCAAGAGATTCGTTGAATAGTTTTTGCATTTCCCCATCCCTGTACATGTCTCCTTTACCGAATAACAGCCATTCGGTTGATAGAAACTTGTATTTCTCTAGCATTTTAATGATAAAATCAAGACTTGGATTGTTTCTTCCTGACAGGATATGAGAAATACTTGAAGGCTGAACATTAATTTCTTCTGCAAATTGAGCTGAAGATTTATTTTCTGTTTTCAGAAATTGTAAAATGCGTTCTTTCATTTAGAAAATTATGTAATTACAAATGTAACTTTAATTTAATTTACATATGTATATTAATGAATTGACATATGTAATTTACGCAATTAAGAGTATCTGCCTGTCAGATCAATATTTTCATATACCATTGGTTATCTGTATATTATGAAATATAAATATCTGAAGCATTAGTCTAATTTAGTTGTCTATACTATTGGTATATAATATTATATATCCTAAATCTAAAATGAATTATATGTATTAATGATTTTTCAGACCCGTAAATGGCATCTGGCTATTATATAATGCAGTTTAAAACATTGATTTTGTTTACTTTATCAAAATAATATATTTATTATCAATAAATTTACTTCTGTAACTTAATTTCTTTATAAACTACGATTACATAGTTAAATTATCATTGTAATCTGCCGTTTACATTTGTAACTAGGATATAATTCGGACTCTGAGATCAGGAAAATCGATTATTTTCCTTCCTCCCACCCTTTCGATTCAAATATTGAAATCTAAGGAGCTCAAAGTTCAGGGTTTGGAGTTAAAAGATGAAACTAATGCGGAACTCGGGATTAGCGTAGAGTTCATATAGTAAATCACCGAAGGCATTATTTAACGGCCATAGAGCCATCATGTTAATTGATGCCCTCATTCCAATTGGCTCACTTATACCTACTCCCGCCAGAGCCGTGTTTCTGTAAATTCTTCTGGAAACATCCGGAGAAGATTGCCAAAATGCTGACTGGAGGCTGAGAAGCTCGTCTTCAGCATGCAGGAAAAAGCCCAAATGGACATTTAATGGAATGACATTATGCAGATCCTTAATAAAAAAGAACTGAGTATAAGTCCTTACGCCATAAATATCAGTGCGGTCATACGGATCTTTGTAAAACCTGTATTTCGGTCCTGCTGCAACATTAATTCGCGGTAATAGCCACAGACCAATAACAGGAGAAACATCTATATCAGTCACTGTTCCAAATTGCAGTCCAAGTGAGCCTCCATAGAATAGCCTTTCTTTAACCGAAGGTTTTTCGGATCTGATATTCTGTCCTAAAGCTACTGAAGATGAGATATTTAGAATAATGATCGTCCCCAAAGCGACTACTATAAGTCTCCGGACATTGGTTCTGCTATTTATAGAATTCCTTATCAACATTTTTGTAACTTTGATGCTTTGGTACAAATAAACGAAAAAATCCAACTTTATAATATAACTAAAACCAAAATGAACATAATAGTCAACGGAGGCACCCGGGGGATCGGAAAAGAGATTGTCGTGCTGCTTTCAAAGGAGAAAGATCACAGAATATTGGTGACAGGAAGGAACGCAAAGGCCCTGAATTTGATATCATCAGGATCCAAATATAAAAACATAGCCACCTTCGTTATTGACCTGTCAATCTTTGACGATCGACAAAAATCTTTTCTAAAAGCTGTTTCTTCAATGATGAAGAACGTTGATATCCTCATTAATATGGCAGGGTGTCTGGTTATTAAGGACTTTATGGAATTCCATAACGACAAGGCCAGGGAGATGATGGAGACTAACTTTTTCGGACCCGCCTCGATGATCCGGGCAATCCGTCCGTTGATGAAAAAAGGTTCACATATAGTAAATATTTCAAGTATGGGAGGTTACCAGGGGAGCTCAAAATACAGAGGCCTCTCCTATTACAGCGCATCAAAAGCTGCAATATCCTGTCTGTCAGAGTGTCTGGCAGAGGAATTCAGGGATGATGGAATCGCTGTCAACAGCCTGGCACTGGGATCAGTACAGACTGAAATGTTTGAAGCGGCTTTTCCAGGCCACAAAGCTGATGTAAGCGCGAAGGAAATGGCAAAATTCATCATGGAGTTTGCATTCAATGGAAACAGACTTTTCAATGGTAAGATACTGCCGGTGGCAGTAAATAATCCATGAATCCTATGAATATGTCTTGATCGCTATCTTGCCATCGATAGCAAGTAATCCATTGTAAGCCAGTGATTTAATTTCGTCTTCCCCGGGATATACTGATATTGGTCCAAAAGTACTGACCATCAACTTTATGCGGGCTATAAAGGCATCCTGATATGCAAGGCCGCCTGTAAATATAATAGCATCTACTTTCCCGTTAAGCACAGCTGCCATCGCACCTATCTCCTTTCCTATCTGATATGCAGCTGCTTCAATTACGAGGCTGGCTTTCTTATCGCCGCTTTCCGCCATCTTGCAGACATCCTTGAAGCTGTTTGTTCCCAGGTAGGCCACCATTCCACCTTTACCGGCTATCATTGACTTTACTTCGGCATTGGTAAAGCGTCCACTGAAGCAAAGATCAGCAAGCTGTCCTGAAGGAAGTCCTCCTGATCGTTCAGGCGAAAAAGGACCATCGCCATGAAGAGCATTGTTGACATCCACGACCTTCCCTTTATGATGAGCTCCAACGCTTATGCCTCCTCCAAGATGAGCAATGATCAGGTTCAGATCCTCGTACTTCTTGTTGACTGAAGCGGCATAAATCCTTGCCACTGCCTTCTGGTTAAGTGCATGGAAAATCGAAACCCTTTCAATTTCAGGATGTCCCGATAACCTGGCCACAGGCTGAAGCTCATCGACGACTACAGGATCGACAATATAGGCTTTTGCATTTGGCAATGTAAGGGCAATCTCATGAGCAATAAGTCCTCCGAGATTGCTCGCATGCTGACCGAGAATACCGGTTTTCAAATCTTCAATCATTTTGTCATTAACTTCATATATTCCTGATTCAATTGGTTTTACCAGGCCTCCTCTCCCAACGACAGCAGCGATACGGGAGAGATCGGTTTTCCTGTAGGCCAATTCCCAAACGATAAGATCCCTTCTGAACTGAAATTGATCGGTGATCTTCTCATAACCTGCAATTTCTTCAAGTGTATGAGTCAGAGTCAGTTCAAACAATGAAGTGCTCTCTTCATAAAGGGCAAATTTCGTTGAAGTTGATCCTGGATTGATTATCAGCAATAAACGTTTTGCTGAATGTACCGGCTGGTTGAATTTAATATTCAGACTCATAGACAATTATTTATTAAGCCTGGGCCATCAGGCATGACAGGGCAATACAATAATATTTTGATTTTTCACTTTCGCTTCTGGACATTACAATCACCGGCCTGGTTGTTCCTCTTATAAGACCGGCAATTTCACCTCTTGCAAAGAGCATGAGAGCTTTATAGAATGGATTGCTTGATTCCAATGATGGGAAAAGGAGAATATCAGCAGCTCCATCTACCGGTGTATAAACTCCTTTGATCTGAACACTTTTCTTATCGCATGCCAGGAAAAGGTCAAGCGGTCCGTCCATGATGCAATTTTTAATTATTCCGTCTTTCACCATTTTGCACATTTCTGCATAATCTGCGGTGTTGGGAAAATGGTGGCTTACCTTCTCTGATGCTCCAATAAGGGCAATCCTGGGCTTTCTGATCCCGAATTTACGGGCCATTTCCAGGGCATATTCTGCCATTATAATCTTCTGCTGAAGATCCGGAAACGGGATAACCGCCAGATCAGTGAGAAAGAGAAGCTTGTTATATGCGGGGATCTCAACGGCTCCGACATATGCAAGAGTTGCACCGGGTAGCATCAATCCACACTCCTTATCCATAACAGCTTTTAAGAATTTGTCGGTACCCACAAGTCCTTTCATGACAATGTCAGCCTGGTCAGAAACAGCAAGCCTCACAGCTTCCTTAGCAGCATCTGCTTCATTATCAGCTGAGAAAATGGTAAAAAGTGCATGATCGATTTTATTTGCCCTGCAGACATCCTTTATCGCTGAAGGATCACCTATCATTATTGCTTCTGCAAAGCCTTCTTTCACAGCTCTATAGATGGCTCCAACAGTATTTGAATCCTGTGCCCAGGCAATAGCGATCCTTTGTTTCCTCTTAAGAGAAAGCACCTTCTCAACCATTTGATCGAGTGTCCGGATCATAAAATAATTATTTGCTGGCTGCTGCAGATAATAATATACTGTCGTATTTAGCCTGTTCGGAATCGGATCTTGATGTCAGTACAATGGGAACCCTTGCGCCAAGAATTACTGCGGCCACTTTTGCTTTAGCGAAAAAAACCAATGATTTGTAAAGTACATTACCGACCTCAATGTCGGGCATGAGAAGGAGATCGGTATCACCGGCTACTTCACTCCTGATGCCTTTAAGCTGGGCGCTTTCGAGACTCACAGCATTGTCGAAGGCAAGCGGGCCGTCGATAATACAGTTTCTTATCTGATCGCGCTGGTTCATCTTTGAGAGCAATGCGGCATCCAGGGTGGCTTCCATGCTCTCATTTACCATTTCTACAGCACCAAGAACGGCAACTTTGGGCATTTTATAACCGAGCTTTATAAGACAGGAAACAGAATTGTTGATTATTGATATTTTATCTTTCAGGTTTGGAGCGATATTCATTGCCACATCTGTAACGGCAATTACCTTATGATATGTCTCGACCTCAAAAAGGGCAAAATGCGAAAGGAGATTGCCTGTACGCAAACCCCACTCCTTATTCAGTACATGTTTCAGCAGCGTGGATGTGCCTATCTTGCCTTTCATGAGGACATCAACCTCTTTATTGTTTGCCATCTTAACCGACATCTCAACTGCCATATCCATATCCGGTTCATGGATAATTCTCAGGCCGGTGATGTCATAATTATTCGCTGCACAGATATTCTGGATACCTTCTTTATCACCAATAAGTATCGGTTCGATAATATTATCTTTCCATGCCCGTATAACAGCTCCCAGAGAATGCTGATCCTGAGCAGCTGCAAGCACGAGTTTTCTCATTGGACCACCGGCTACGATAGCTTTAAGGTCAGAAAGGTTCTTCAATACCATTTATAAAACGTTTAAGTTTATAATTAAGCTCCTTTTTGCTCAACAATATAATAGGTGTCAGACGCAATTACAAATTCCTCATCAGTCGTAACTGCCATAACAGTCACTTTAGATTCCGGTTTTGATATGATCACATCGCATCCCCTTGATCCGTGATTTTTTTCACTGTCAAAGATGATCCCCAGGTTCTCCATATCTGTGCAGATCATTTTCCGCATATTGAAATCATTCTCGCCGATCCCGCCTGTGAAAACTAGCACGTCGGCACCATTTAATGCAGCCAAATAGGATCCTATGAATTTCTTTGCTTTATAAGCGTACATCTTGAGTGCGAGTATTGCCTTAGCATTACCAGCTTCTGCTGCTGTTTCAAGGTCGCGCATGTCGG
>JAPLDY010000052.1:0-4767 GCA_026391595.1 Bacteroidia bacterium | reverse complement strand
GGATGAAATCTGGGAAATGCCAAATACTCCGCTTTTCTTGTTAATCATATTGGCGACACCAGTCACATTAAGATGCTCTTTGTCAGCTATATATACCAGAACTCCAGGATCTACTTCCCCAGTCCTTGTCCCCATTATCAATCCGTCTGTAGGAGTGAATCCCATTGATGTATCAATTGATAATCCCTTATTTACAGCAGTTATCGATGCGCCATTTCCGAGATGGCATGTAATTATTTTCAGGCTATTGATATCTTTTCCTAACAGTTTGGCTGCTTTGTTTGCAACGAATTTATGACTTGTTCCATGATATCCATATTTCCTGATTTTATATTTCTCGTAATATTCATAAGGAAGGGCATACATGTACGCGTAATCGGGCATTGTCTGATGGAATGATGTATCGAATACAGCAACCTGCGGAACTCCGGGAATAAGCTTCTCAACGGAGAGTATACCTTTCAGGTTGGCGGGGTTATGAAGCGGAGCAAGCTCGATGCACATTTCGATGTTCTTCTTGACATCGGTGTCGATAAGAACGCTTTCTTTATAAGCTTCACCACCATTAACCACCCTGTGGCCGACAGCTTTAATCTCGTTTACATTTTTTATTACACCATGTTCCGGGTCGCAGAGCACCTCCATTACCAGATTAATGCCAGTGGTATGATCAGGAATGTCGGTAATAACCTTGTAAGGTTCTCCGCCTGTAGGCTTATGAGTTACAATGCTCTCATTCAATCCGATGCGTTCCAGAAGTCCTTTTGCAAGCATTTCACATCCGACGGACATGTTGAATACCTGATACTTGATTGAAGAGCTGCCGCAGTTTAAGACTAAAACTATCATTCTTAGAAGATGGGTTATATTGAACTTTTTATTTCTTTAATCCTGCAGCCTGATTGGCCGCAATTGCTATCATGCTGACAATGTCACTCACTGAGCATCCGCGTGAGAGATCGTTTATAGGTGCAGCCATTCCCTGAAGTATGGGTCCAATTGCTTCAGCATGCGCAAGACGCTGAACAAGCTTATATGCGATATTTCCGCAGTTGAGGTCGGGGAATATAAGAACGTTTGCCTTACCAGCGATCCTGCTTCCCGGAGCTTTCTTCTGCCCGATTGATTCGACAAGGGCTGCATCGCCCTGAAGTTCGCCTTCGATCATTATATCGGGAGCCATCTGCTTGGCAATAGCGGCTGCGCTGATCACCTTGTCGACCAGCTCATGCTTTGCACTGCCTTTTGTTGAGAAGCTGAGAAGAGCCACTTTGGGCTCAAATCCGCAGATCGTTCGTGCAGTATGCGCAGAAGCAACAGCAATTTCTGCCAGTTGTTTGTCGGTAGGATCAGGAGTAACAGCACTGTCAGCAAAAATTAGTACACCGTTTTCGCCAAAACTTTTATCCTGTAATATCATTATGAAGGCTCCTGATACAACCGAAATTCCGGGAGCTGTTTTGACATAATGGAAAGCAGGACGCAGTACATCTCCGGTAGCATGGTCGGCACCTGATACTTCGCCGTCGGCATCACCATTCTTGATCATGAGAACTCCCAGATACAGAGGATCCTCAATAAGCTTTGATGCTTCCTCTACCGTCATCCCCTTGCTTTTACGCAACTCGACCATCATATCAATATAATGCTGCTTTTTTGCGTGTGATTTAGGATCGATCATTGTAGCTTTTCCAAGATTTTTCAATCCCAGCTGAGCAGCGTGGGCCTTCATCTCAGCCGGATCTCCAAGCAGTATTATCTGCGCCAGACCTTCAGCGATTGCTATATCAGCAGCTTTGATATTCCTTTCTTCATATCCTTCAGGAAGCACAATCCGTTTATTATGTTTCCTTGCGTTCTGTTTTATGCTATCCAATAATTCCATTGATATTCAGTATTTTAAGTAGTTCGAAATCTTTTTCTAAATGTACGAAAAAAAAATTCTATTATACAACCGATAAAATCATGATTGGATGAAAGTTCTTTATTTTTAAATTAGCAGGTCTAAAATCTATGGAAAATTATCGCTTTTATTTACGCCTCGATGCTCTTGCAGAAACACTGGAAGGAGATATCAGGCATGACAAGATAACAAGGACAATCTATTCAACGGATGCTTCGGCCTACAAAGAAGAGCCACTCGCTGTTATATGGCCAAAGAATGCCCGGGACTTGAAAAAGATCATCGCCTTTGCTCATGAAGAGAAGACCAGCATTACAATGAGGGCTGCAGGAACATCTCTTGCAGGACAGGTAGTAAGCTCAGGACTGATCGTGGATATTTCGAGATACCTGAAAAGTATTATTGAGGTAAACAAGGATGAAATGTGGGTAAGGGTCGAACCTGGTGTGGTACTTGACGAACTTAACCTGCACATGAAGAATTACGGGCTATTTTTCGGACCTGAAACGTCTACGTCAAACAGATGCAATATAGGCGGAATGGTTGGCAACAACGCATGTGGCTCACATTCAATAATATATGGCTCAACAAGGGATCACATAATTGAACTGAAGACACTTCTTAGTGATGGCAGCGAGGCTGTTTTCGGAACGGTTAACATGTCCGCATTCAAAGAGAAGTGCCTGCTTCAAAACCTTGAAGGGAATATTTACAGACAGGTCAATGTAATGCTATCTGATATAGGCAACAGACAAACTATCAGAGATGACTACCCCGACCCCGCAATACCCAGAAGAAATACCGGTTATGCGCTTGATCTCCTTTCAGACAGTGAGATATTTGATGACAATTCGGGAAAAAAGTTTAATATCTGCAACCTTCTTGCGGGGTCAGAAGGAACACTTGCAATCACGACAGAAATAAAGCTGAATCTTGTAAAGCTGCCGCCGGTGAACAAAGCGCTGGTATGCGTTCACCTTGATAAGAGGAACGATGCTTTCCTTGCAAATCTTATCGCATTGAAATACAAGCCCTCTGCAGTTGAAATGATGGATGACAGGATACTTAAACTGACTGAAAACAATCTCAGCCAGAGGAAGAACAGATTCTTCCTTGAAGGTAATCCGGCATCAATCGTAATCGTAGAATTTGCAAAGGAGGAGCCAGGGGAACTGGATGATGTAATTACCAGGATGGTGAATGATTTAAAATCAAATGGTTTCGGATATGCTTTCCCCGTTGTCAGAGGAATAGATATCTCTAAGGTCTGGGATCTCAGGAAGGCAGGTTTGGGAGTTCTCGCCAACATGAAGGGTGATCCTAAACCGGTTTCCCTTATTGAAGATACTGCAATTAATGTAAGGCAAATGCCTGAATATATTGCAGATTTTGAAAAGATGCTTTCATTTTATGGCAAAGAGGTTGTTTATCATGCCCACATAGGAACCGGAGAGTTGCATATCAGGCCTGTGCTAAACCTCAAGGATCCGGTCGATGTTGAGTTGTTCAGGACCATAGGCATGGAAACAGCCAGGCTGGTTAAGAAGTACAGGGGATCGATGAGCGGCGAGCATGGTGACGGAAGGCTGAGAGGCGAATTCATACCTTTGATAATAGGCGAACACAATTACGGCCTGCTAAAAGAGGTAAAGAAGACATGGGATCCGGAGAACATTCTGAATCCTGGGAAAATTACCGATACACCACAGATGAATACTCACCTGAGGTATGGACCAGGTACAATAACGCCGGAGATTGAAACCATCTTTGACTTTTCCTCATCTGATGGAATCATAAGGGCGGCTGAAAAATGCAACGGATCTGGAGATTGCAGAAAAACGAAGGTAATTGGAGGTACCATGTGCCCTACCTTTATGGCGACAGGAGATGAACAAACCTGCACCAGGGCAAGGGCAAACGTCGTGAGAGAGTTTCTCAGTAATGATGATGGCAATCCATGGGACCACAGGGAAATTTATGAGGTGCTTGACCTGTGCATTTCATGCAAAGGTTGCAAAGCTGAATGTCCGTCCGGAGTTGACATTGCAAAGCTTAAATCGGAATTCCTTCAGCACTGGTACGATAAGCACGGTGTACCTCTGAGAACATTTCTGATAGCGTATATATCTACTATTAACAGGGTTGGCTCCCTCGCTCCTGCTATATTTAATTTTATTGTGACAAACAAAGCCATCTCTTCAACCATTAAGAAAATTACGGGCTTTGCGGCCAATCGATCCATTCCAGAATTATACAGGTCCACTCTCAGGAGGTGGGTAAAGAAGAATTTGCCATCAATCAATCCTTCTGATCCAAAAAGAACTGTCTGCATGTTTATTGATGAATTCACGAATTTCAACGACACAGAGACGGGGATAGCGGCCATAAAACTCCTGACTACTCTTGGCTATAAGATAATTACTGTAGACCATGGGGATAGCGCCAGAACGTTCATTTCAAAGGGATTGATACGAAAAGCCCGTAAAGTGATCAGAAAGAACATTGTGGCTCTTGAGCATATAATCACGAAGGAACTTCCACTTATCGGCATTGAACCATCAGCAATACTTGGATTCAGGGATGAGTATCCGGAGCTTGCAGGAGCTGACCTGAATGATGCGGCAGAAAGTATTGCTTCAAACAGCTGGCTGATAGATGAATTCATCGTAAAAGAATACCACAACGGAAATATTGAACGTAGTCTATTCGCAAGTTCAGAAGCTGAAATACTTTTACATGCACACTGCCAACAAAAGGTGATTGCCTCTTCATTGAGCACAATAGAAATGCTCTCCATACCACCCAATTTCAAAGTAAGGGAGATACCATCAGGGTGTTGTGGCATGGCAGGTTCATTCGGCTAC
>JAPLDY010000070.1 GCA_026391595.1 Bacteroidia bacterium | reverse complement strand
TTTTTATCGAATTGTTCATTCATTTCCGGAAGGAACCAGGTGACATTCTTTTCGGTATAAGCTGTGGCCAGAGCTCTTATCAGCCAACAAAAATTGCCCATTGAAAGAAGCAGGAACCTGTTTGTAAACTCACTCCTGACCTGGTCGGGCAGAGTGATTTTTTTCTGCTGAACATCATACCAAACCTGGCAAACCATCACGAAGCTCACGAATTGGATCGTCCTTTCCAGAGTTTTGAAGATCTGGTCGAGCCTTAGCCGTCCCGGCTGGCGCATCGAACCTGAGAAAAGCCTCCTGAGCTCTACACCTACGGGCCAGGGAAAATTCTTGATGACCAGGTCGGCCATGACCCGGTAATCAATCTCTTCATCCTCTTCTTTTTCAGGAACGTACTTTGAAAGAGAAGGCCGGTTTTTAACCATTTCCTCAAAAACCTTAAGAATAAGATCTTCATTTATTGCAGCCATCGATCGGGGAATTTATTGTTGATACCAAACATAAAATTGCTTTACAGAGAGGGATATATGTAAAGTTAAAAGATAATAAGATTTAAAGCAATTTTATTTTCAGGTGATAATTAAGGAATCCCCTTCCTGAACCATAAACACTATCAAAAAAATAAAAAGAGCAGCAGAAAAATCTGCTGCCCTTTTCCTTAATCTGTGGCAAATGTTTATGGTACAATTTCCACTTTGATGTCGTCGAGGAAAATCCTGTTCTTACCAGCTCCTACACCTACAAGATAATAGTCATAACCAAGGAACTTTATCTGAGTATCAGATGTAGCTCCGGTGACTGTAAATGTACGAGTTGCTGCAGGATCGTTCCATAAAGCAATACAATATGTATCTGCTCCTGAAGTGGGATAAACCGGCCAGTTTCCGATTGTAAACTGACTTTGACTTACTGTTCCCGGCCCTACAACACTGACTTTAAGAATATTGTCATCCTTCGTACCTGCCGCAGTCATGTAAGGAATTGCTTTGAACGTCACGGTAAGATTTTGAGTTCCTGTAAGCTTGGTCAGTTTAGGAGAAATAAGGTCGCCTCCATAGCCCGTTTTACCGAGTTTTACAAATCCTACCCTTGCATAACACAGAGGAGTATTGCCGCTTCCTGAAGTCGTGTTGATGCTGGAGGTCCAACCTTTATCTTTCTCTGCCTGTGTCCAGGAAGAAATAATTGTTTCACCTGTGGTCGTATAGAAGACAACATTACCATAATTCAGCCAGTTGAAATTCTCTTCCAGGACCACCGTCCCTGGTGATTGTGTAAGTGTTACATTTACAGAGACTGCATAACCTGTAGTTGTTAGGGTCATGGTAGCTGACCTCGGGTCAATGCTTGTATTCTGTGCTGAAGTCAGTACGATCTGGGTTGCTGTTACCGATTTCTGCGTCAGCCAGCTAGCACCGCTAATCGAATATGTCCAGCTCACATTTGATGTAACATTTATTGTCACATCACCTCCTGCAGAAGGAATTGTCACTGTCGCCGGTACTGTTATATACGGAACATTAGGTTGCTGATCGACGCGGAACAGAACAGGTTGTTCTTCACCACCGACGATTATAGCATAGTCCATAGTACGGGCATCAAATGAAGCGTTCTCGCTGACTATTATCTTGAAGATGCCATCATCATCGCCTTCACTGGGGAAAATTTTTACCCAATCTCCTTCACTCTGGGCAATAAGCTGCCATGGGCGATTTGAACGGACCGTAAAGCTGTGTGTGATCCCGGCCTTGGGTACAGTCAGCCCGGTTGGATTGCCTTCGATACTGAAGTATGGATCGCTGACCTGTTCTTCTTCACAAGAGGGGAATAACCATGCAGAAAAGAACAGTGCCAGAAGCAGTGTTCCTGCGCTCTTCAATCTGAAGAAATTATTTGTTTTCATATCTATTTTGTTTTTCATTTTTTAGCTCCTTATTTACCTCCAGTAATTGCCTGCCTGCTCCACCATACTGGTGTCTTCATATCATTATCACCTCCCATAACCTGCAATGCAGTACTGGCATTGGCAGCGTTTGTTGACATTGTCGTATTGGGATATCCGAAACGTGTAGGGAGAATATTGTCATTGTAAATAGTTCCCTCTCCTATTGTCAGAACAGGATATCCGGTCCTGCGATATTCGTGGTATGCTTCCATCCCTACCCAGAAAAGGGCAAGATACTTCTGGTTACCCAGAAATGCTTCCTTGTTTGTGGCCAGGTCCCACGAGCCAAGAGGTGATGCAAGATATGTACTGACATCTCCCGTAGTGATGGTTACTGCCGGAGTCAGAAGGGCTCCTTCTGCAGACCATTTTCCCATTGAAGCCCTTACGCCTGCCTCATAATAATTTTTGGCAGCAGATGCTCCTCCTGATATCCAGCCTTTCAGTGCAGCTTCAGCAAGAATGAACTGAACCTCTGCATAGTCCATATATGTTGCAGGAGCATTTTTTCTGCAGAAGACCTTATAGTTCAGCCATGAGGTTCCTATGTCAACCGTGCTTCTTTCCTGATCAGTACATCCCGATTTTGTTCCTATCCAGATATTAAGAGGATTGACAGCAACAATGTTATTCTTCTTGCCAATAATAGGCAAGCGAGGATCAACATATATCTGATTGCCGCTCAGATCTGTCTGAACAGTCATGCCGATAAGCTGTTTTGTAAGTTTCCTGCCGCTGGATGTGAATTCGCTTTCAGTTGTTGTTCCAAAATTACTCAGGTAAGGATCGCTGCCTGTAAAAGTGACAGCAGCATTGTCCAGGTTTGACGTAAAGACCGGGTATTTGACCGGGTCGCTCAGTATCTCTGTCATTTTGGTTCCGACATTCATTTCACTTCGACCGCTTACCCTGCATAACAGCCTTAAATACAAAGAATTGTTGAATTTCCTCCAGGCTGCCATGTTGCCTTTATACATACCATCCATGGTTACTTTAAGGAATACAGGATCAGTCGCATAGATATCATTTGCTTTTTCAAGGTCGGCAAACATGAATTCATATACCTCTTTCTGAGTGTTGAATTTCGGAGTAAGGGTTCCTCCGACTTCTCTTCCCGTAAAGGCTTCTTTATAAGGAACACTCCCAAACATGTCTGTCATGTTTGAAAAGAACAATACTTTAAATGTCAGTGCAATAGCTTCCAGAGATTTATCATCCTGTTCCTGAGCAAGCTGATACATATGGTTAATATTGTTCCCATAAGTTGCATAGTGATTCCAAAAACCAGCCCAGTCCCTTGATTCTTCCAGAAAATACTGATGCTCTCTCCTGGTAACACCACCTGTAAAAGCAGTAAACTGAATGAGTTCATTATTGTAGTACCAGGTACGATTCAACCACTGGTTGGCAGAATTATACAGGATAGGCTCAAAGAGCCCGGATGCCTGAATCATGCCAACAAGTGTTTTGTTTGGATTGGTATTTATCTCCTCAAAATTTTTGGTACAGGAGTTGGATAATCCAAGTACAAGACCACATATTATTATAAATGCTATTTTTTTCATTTCTTATCAGTTTTATAATTAAAATGATAATCTTAAGTTAAGGCCTTGTGTACGCGTCATTGGAAATGCACCAGCCTCAATACCTTCAAAGACGTTTGTACCTGTCAGCATACCTGCTTCCGGATCAAACTGAGGCCATTTGTCCCAGCTGAAAATATTGGTCGCATATATTGCAATAGCAGCTCCCTGAAGTACTTTGGTTTTAGCGCAGATCCGGGCAGGAAGGTTATATTCAAGCCTGGCCTCTTTGAATTTCAGGAAAGAGGTACTATAAGTATGAGATTCACCATTATAACGGTCAAGAGTAATAGCCTGATAATAGGTGTAAATACTGCTTGTAATGGCGTTATTTACCTGACACTCTGTAGAACCATCGGTATTGGTTGTAATCAGGTTAACTCCTTCTGCAACCAGTCCATCATAACGACCTTCAAGTGAGTTTTTCAGTTTCCCCTGATATGCCAGGATTCCGTCAGTGACCGAAAATCTGTTACCACCATACTGGTATGAGAACGACATATTCAGTGCAAAACTCTTATATCTGAGCGCAGAGCTGAAACCGCCCCTCCAGTCAGGATTTACTTTGCCAAGAAAATTATCTGCTGTAGAAACTACTGATGGCAATCCGGTGGTTGCATCAATAATAACCTGTCCGGAACAATCAACTTTGTTCCCGTCGTCGTCAAGATAATATGATCCTTCAGGTGTTTTTTTAAGTGCGAAGCCATATAACTGGTGCATCTCACCTCCTACATAAGAGTAATCATGAAGTCTTCCTCCGATAGTTGTTCCCATGTCCGTCTCCAGTGGTTTGGTAGGATCCCAGTCACCCTGCAAGCTGACAAGCGTATTGATGTTTTTTGACCAGTTAAGACTCAAATCCCAGGTAAAACCATTAATACTTACCGGAGTTGCATATAATGCCAGCTCGATACCTTTATTATTGATCTCGCCTGCATTTATCTTCATGGAAGATGCCCCTATTATCGGGTCTATATCTATTGATACAATCTGGTTTGTGGTCGCTGAGGTATACAGAGCCAGATCGAAGCCCAGACGATTTTTAAAGAATTTCGCGTCGAGACCGACTTCCCAGCTGGCTACATTCTCAGGTTTGATCATCGGGTCAGGAATGGTTGATGGCAAAGTATATCCGCCACTGATTGCAGCAGCAGAATAATACTGATCGAGTGAATACGGACTTGTATCATTACCTACGTTTGCCCATGAAAGACGCAGTTTTGCAAATGAAATAGCAGGAACATATGTCTTGAAATTAAATACCTGGTCTAACAGAATACTTGCAGCAACCGAAGGGTAGAAGTACGACCAGTTACCGGGGGAAAGAGTACTGGACCAGTCATTTCGGCCTGTCAGATCGAGATAGAATTTATTATCCCATCCCAATGAAACAAAGCCATATAAACTATTGATGATCTTTGAACTTCTGTAATTTGATGGATTTGGATTAATCCCTGTCGGAACATTTGATGTATGATAAACACCTTCAATATCCAGTTCATTAAGCTGAACAGAATTACTCAAATACTGAGTTGTCATGTTATTCCCTCCGAATGCAGTCTGGGTAGTAAGTTTATTACCGAAAAAGTCCTTTTTATATTTCAGAAGGAAATCAGTATTGAATTCATAGTTGGTAAATGATTGTTCCCTGTAAAATCCATTCTCCCATCCAAAAGTCATTTTGGGTTTCCTCTGTGTACGAAACTCAACTCCCATATCCATTCCTGATTTAATATCAAGAGTAAGGCCTTTCAATAAATCAATCGTAAAGCCTGCAGAACCAAATACCCTGTCCTTATTTGTTGAATTCAGCTCTTCGTAGAGAACTCTGTATGGATTATATGATCCGGTACCGGCAAATACGAGGCTGTGTCCACCTTCTGAAATTGTCGCGTTCCTGTTTATCGCATTAAATCTCCCGTTAAAGTACTCACTCTTCCAGTCATTCATCGAGTTTGAATTATAGCCCCACATCAGGTCGTACATTACAGTTGTCTGGTGATAACCTGCCATTGGCATATTCTCACTGTCAGTGCGATAATAATTGACTTTTGTGTTGAACTTGATAAACTTGTTAACAGGGGATTCAAAAGAGATTGAATACGATTGCTTCTTGAATCCGGTGTTTGGAAGTATCCATTCATTCCTGGTATCGGTCATTGAAAAACGGACATTCTTACCTGCTCCGTCGCTACCGCTTATGGAAATGTTATTGTCATAAGTAACACCGCTTTTGAAGATCCCGGTAAACCAGTCATCCTGATAAACGAAAGGAGTTGCTGATACTGTACCACCTTCCCAATCTTTGCCTGCATATTGATAACGCAGTTTTTCCTGATCAAATTTTTCACCCCAGGCATAACGGGAAAGGTTTCTTGCAGGATAATCGGAAGTTCCAACCAGGCTCGGATCGAGGGTCCAGAAGTTGTATTCGTTAATTCCCATGTCGCTGCCTGAACCGTATTCAGTCTGGAAATCAGGCCAATAGCCGGCTGTTTCAACAGAAACTGAAGAGTTGACAACAACACCGATACCTCTGTCTTTACGTCCGGATTTTGTGGTAATTACGATAGCTCCGTTAGCGGCACGTGAACCATAAAGCGCAGTAGCTGCCGGGCCCTTTAATACAGTGACATTCTCAATATCTTCAGGATTAATATCGCTCGCTCCGTTACCAAAGTCAACAGGGAAATCCGATCCTGAGTTCGTATAACTACTGCTTGATGATGTTGCAGTAGTACCTGATCTTACAGGAACACCGTCAACAATAAAAAGAGCCTCATTACTGCCATAGTTTAGTGACTGATCACCACGGAGAGTAACACGCATTGACCCGATAGGACCTGAATTGGCTCCGCTGGTATTAAGACCTGCGACTTTCCCTGACATTCCGTTAAGCCAGTTTCTTGTTTCAACCTGTGTAATAAGTTCATTATTTACTTTGGTAACTGCATACCCCAGGGATTTCTCCTCACGGGTAAGGCCGAGGGCAGTCACAATGACTCCTTCAAGCTGAACAGCTTCCAGCTTCATTACAACATCAATAACGGACTGGCCTCCTACTGTTATCTCCTGGCTGACATAACCAAGGAATTGAAATACCAGTACAGGGTTATCGCCCGTAACCCTTATGGCATAGGCACCTTTAGCATCACTATAGGCGCCGGTAGAAGTGCCCTTGACCATGACGGTAGCACCCACTACAGGTGTCAATCCGTCAGTCTCAAACACTGTTCCTTTAATCTCCCTGCCCTGTGATATTGCCGGTAAAGTAAATACCAGCAGCATCAACGCGGCAAGAATAATCTTCAGATCTGGTTTAAATTTCATAATTAAGGTATTTAGTTATTTATAAATTGGTTATTGCATTAAATATGTAAATATTTTAGGTCGCGACATTGTCTCGCTGTAAACATTGCCGAAATGGTCAGTTACTTTAATATCCAGCGTTGAAGCAGGATTCGCTGCTGTAACCCTGAACAGATGAGCCGTATTGCAGGTGACAAATGAGCTGGTCGGAATTGCGCCGGCATTCAGCCTCTTAGCTTCATAGGAGATAATATGCAGCGGATCCATAGCATAAATCCTCTCGACAGCAAGATTGGTACTGCCTTCCTTAACTTCAATTTTCCATCCGGGATCATATCCCCATACATTTAATAAAACCTCGTTGGACGTGCCTGGAGATGCATAGACACCGGCATACGGGGCCAGAGCTGCATCGGTGGAGTTAGGAGCAAAATTTGCAGCTGTAATCAGAACCTGGTTCCGATCATAGGACCTGAACTGGTAATTCTTATCCTTGCCTATACTTTTATAATACCACCTTACGTCTGTCCCGTTAATCTCCCACACACCATATCCTCCGGGGCTCCCATCCTTGCAGATTTGGTTTCCGGCATATCCGCTCTTACCTGTCCACCACCAGGTAGCACACACAGCGGCTGTATTATGCTCCATCAATGAGATGCTTTGCTCAGCAGTAAAATTGATATGCGTATGTCCGCTCAATATATGGACATTGGTGAAACCCTGTAATGTTGATATTAAAGAACTTCCGTTCAAAAGATCGATTGTATTCAACTGATTGCCATTAGCATCGAGTGATGGATTTTTATAAAGAGCAGCATGTATTGCAATAATCACCGGCTTACTCTTGTCGGTAAGAGTCGCAAGGTCTTTTGAAAGCCAAATCATCTGGTCGGAAGTTATAATATCGTAATAGTCACGGTCCCCTATTACTCCCTGAGCGCCGCTGGTATTTATATATTGGATATCATCAAGAACAATATAATGTACGCTGCCAAGATTGAACGAATAATAAGTCGGGCCTATATAAGTCCTGAATTTGGCCTCAGCCGGCAAGTCTCCTGCACAGTAAGGATCATTATCATGATTACCCATTATATTAAACATTGTACAGTTGATCATATTCATTTGCACCAGGTATTGAGGAAGAGCGTAATTGTTCTCATACCAATAGAGGTCCCAGGTCATATCACCAAGGGTAAGCCCGTATACTTTTGTTCCGGCTGCCTTATAGCTGCTGATCAGTGAGTTGACATCAGCCAGAAAACCGCTGCTGAATTGTGACAGGTCATCATTCCGGTTTGCAAGGTGCCAGTCTGCCATTGTCAGGACGACATGCTTGCTGTTATCAGCATGGTATAATGAAAAGTCCTTCTGTTCCACACTGCTTCCACCTGTAAGCCTTTTAAAGAACTGGGGAATATTGTTGCTGCTGGAAACCTCATAGTTGCCGGGAACTGATATAAATACATATCCGTTCTTCTTTTGTGAGGGCAGGTAATAGATCCCGCTGGCATCCGTGGTAGAAACTTCAAAACCGTCAGAAACAACTACTCCGGGAAGGCCATACCCATCGCAATATACTACTCCCTTTACAGTCATCCCGCTGATATCGGGGATGTCAAGATTGGCAAGCACATTTATCGTAACTGTTCCAAGAGCAAGGCTTTCATCCCCTCTTTCCACGCTGATTGTATATATTCCTGAAGAGATGCCATCCGGCAATGTGAAGGTTACAGTCGAAGCAGTTACAGAGGTGACAGTACTTGTATATTCTGTTCCTGCGTCACCTTTCAGAGTAAATACTATCAGATCGCCAACTTCAAATCCTTTACCGGTAAGGGTAATTTCACCATCTGCAACAATATCGAGGCTTGAAGGGATTGAGACGCCGGTAATCTTAAGCAGCTTATCATCTACTTTATTATCGTTATTACAACTGTTAAAACTAATCCCAACGCCAATGATCACAAAGATCGTTGCCAGTTTTAAAACAAAGTCCGCTTTCTTAATTTTCCTCACTATTCTTTCCCAATCAAATATTATATCCAAGCTGAATCAGTACTTCTTCAGGTGTTTGTGTTGTTTTATTTTCTCTTACTCCGCGTTCGCAATAAAAATAAATTGTCAGATCCGCACGGTTGGTTATCATGCCTTCAAGCAGGGGGAGATATTTTTCCATTTGCTCAATAGTATTGAAAGAATAGGCGTTTGCTTTTAAGCCTACAGCATGAATTTTCTTAGAAAATTCCGGTGACAGTCCGTCATTTTCATCTCCCAGGTTTGTCCCGATATACTGGGCTCCGGAGGATAGGGCAAAATTTACTATTTCATCCATTACCTCTACCTTAGCAAAGTCGTTGGTTTTTGTATTGCCTATCAGGAAGCTTGTAGGAACTTGCTCTTTGAATACTTTCTGAAGGATCAGCATGCTAGGACGCGAAAAGGTCTGATTAAGGATTTTACCTTTAGTATTCCCAACGTTGACCTTCCCATCTATATAAAATGGGACATTATCCTTAATTACCTCTCCCTCCAGCGGGTTCCATCCGAACCGGGCCAGCTCGGCGTAAGCCTGTTCTTCAAGTCCGGGGTAGCTGTCAGGGTCTTTGTATTCAATGTATACACCAGGTCTGTGGCCATTATCTGCCGGATCGGGTTCATATTCAAAGACATATTTGCCAGCAGCATCCAGATGAAAAGCACGGCTTCCATCGGGATTTCTCTTAATCCTGTTGCCTGCAGCGATCTGAAAGACATCTTCAAAAACGAGGACATCAAGGTTTTTATAGCTGCTGCGCGCACGGTCAGGGAACTTGGTATTGAATGTACTTCCGGCATCCAGCTTCATTATTTCCTCACAGGTAAATAAGTCGATTGTTTCCTTCTCCCTTCCCGGAAATTTCTGAGCCACATCGGTTGTCCTGTTGAAAGTCCGGTCATGCATTATAATCAGTACGCCGTCCTTTGATCTTTGCACATCGAGTTCAACATAATCAGCACCTGCGTTCCTGGCCCAGCGAAATGCAGGTTCGGTGAGTTCGGGAGCCCAGTATATTGTCCCACGATGAGCAATAACTGCATTATCGGGCATATATTTCTGAACTTCTTTCATTTTAGTTTCACTTTTATGCTGCTGACAGGAGCAGGCAGCAACCAGAAGAATTGATATTGCCAATACTATTTTATTCATGATTAACTTTTCTAATATCTTT
The DNA here is from genome assembly GCA_026391595.1 of Bacteroidia bacterium. Classification (GTDB taxonomy): domain Bacteria; phylum Bacteroidota; class Bacteroidia; order Bacteroidales; family VadinHA17; genus LD21. The sequence goes on along the minus strand of JAPLDY010000070.1, from coordinate 39,342 downwards.
TTCAACTTGTTTTACCAGATTATCAATAATCATTTTGGATTCGCCTTGTTGGTCCTTATCTTCCAGTCTGCTGTATGGAATTTTACCGCAGTATCAGCAACATCGTTGCATTTGACGATCAATGCACCCTCTTTTTCCCAGTACGATTTAACTGTGAATCCATTCATCGGACCATCTTCCTTGCCCCTGACGGTTACTTCATCCGGGTTCACGACAATTTTTAACCCGAATGATTCATTCAGCATGTCCATGTCGCCGCGGCTGTTGCCTCCGACAATCAGAGGGCGTGCCTTGATAAATGTTTCTATTGCCCGGGCTTTGCCATCATCCTGTGGTATTGGCGGGATTATTTCATCTGTTGTCCTTCCATCCTTTATGACACACTTGGCTCCAACTATATTTATATTTGACAGACCCAGTTCATCGGCAAAGAACTTCTGATAAAGTATCTCCGGTGAAGCTGTCAGTATCCATACTTCGAAACCATACTGCTTAAGGTTGGCTATAAGCTCTTTCATCTCAGGAAAGAATTTACCCTTATATGAATTCAGATAACAGCTATAGCCAATAGCTTCAATTTCTTCAGTAGTCAGTCCTGTCAGGAAATGGACCCTGTCTTCAACATATGGTTTACTTACATTATCTCCATTCTGTACCATTCTTTCGAGAATTGCGAGCTTCTCTTTTGCCGACTTATCATTTCTTTTTTTCAATACATCATCACCATATTGATAAAGAGCCTCATCAGCCAGGTAATATGGGACCTGCCCAAAAGTTGTTCCGTCGCCATCAAATACTGCGACTTTCCTTTCCTTAATTGAGATTGTCGAGTTCAAAAAACTTTCAAGCTTATCATTAATCTCCCTTGACCAGCCTTTAACAGGCCGATATACCTGGGCATTCAGTCCTGAGAATAGGCAAAAAGCTGATAATAAATAAATTAATAGTTTTCTCTTCATATTCCTTATTTATTTAGAGCAAAGGCAGCTTTTTCTCTTTTCCAGGTTGTTGCGGAAAAAACTGCCGCCAGAATACTGCCGATTATGAAAATCCAGAAAGCTGCTCCCCAGCCTAAATGAACGTTATCGGCAACTGCTCCGATCACAATTTTTGATAAGAGAGCATCGCCGACCAGATATCCGAATAACCCGACAAATCCGGCAGCTGTTCCGGCTGCATTTTTGGGAACCAGGTTGACAGCCTGTACACCAATAAGTGCAACAGGACCATAAATAAAGAAGCCTATTCCTATTAAAGCAGAGTAGACAACAGCCACCTGGGTAGAAACCAGATCTCTGGAAAATGTCTCAGCTAAAAAAGATGCTACAGGCGCAGCTTTCCAATACAAAACAATAAAGACTACGACAAGCAACATATATATCACATTGGCCGGAGCGCACCTTCCCTTAAAAAGTTTTGAAGAAATCAATCCGCATACAATTGTTCCCGGTATGCCGGCATAATTATGCAGTGAAAAGGCCATTTTACTCTGTGCGCTGGTTAACAGACCTGACTCCTGACAATATGTCGGGGACCAGTCGCCGATACCATACCGGACCAGATATACAAATATGTTTGCCAGTGCAATCAGCCAGAGAATCTTATTCTTGAATATGTATTTTACAAATAATTCGGAGAGGGGGATTTTTGCGTCGGAACTCATCTCCTTTGATGCAGTGACATCATTTCTATACTGATCTATAGGCGGCAATCCACAGGATTGGGGTGTATCTCTCAAAGCCCACCAGCAGAAAACAGCTATAATCAAAGCTATTGCGCTTGGGAACACAAAAACAGCCCTCCAGCTCTGGTCCACAATGACACCGCCTCCGATATCAACCAAAAAGAAGCCGCCAATGAGAACTGTTCCAACGGCGGCAAGATTACCCATCAATCCGCTTCCAAACGTATGCGATGTATTCCAAATTGACATTTTAAAGCTTCTCTCGTTATGAGAGAACCAGTGTACCATAACTCTGCCGCAGGGAGGCCATCCCATTCCGGAAAGCCATCCTATAATCAGCATGAACACGAAAATAATTGCAACTGAACTTGTAGCGAATGAGAATAGTCCAACTGACATCATCAGCAGTGCTGAGAGGATTAATCCGATTACCAGAAATTTTCTGACATCGGATCTGTCTGAAACTGCCCCCATTAAAAATTTACTGAATGCGTATGCAATGGAAACAGCTGAGAGAGCTGTACCCAGTTCCAGTTTGGTATAGCCCAATCCTCCGCTTGCTACCGGCTGGATCATTCCGGGTATTGCCAGTGCAAGATTTTTCCTGACAAGATAATAGCCCGCATAACCCAGAAATGCGCCTAAAAATACCTTGAGCCTCATCTTCTTATATTCGGAATCAATCTTCTCTTGTGGAAGAAGATCCTTTGGAGGCGGAGGTTTAAGGAAATTGATCATCTGGTATTTCTTAATCTTTCAGTTTTTCAGGATGCAATTATAAATAAAAGCTTATTGTATTCGTCCTGTATCCGGTTACAAATTTGTTTCTTTATTCCAGGGCCATGGTTTCATTTTTATCCTTATTGCTTCCTTCTCCCATCTCTGTGCCATCTTCTTCACTTTGCCGGGATATTTATCTGCCAGGTTATTTGTTTCCGAAGGATCTTTCTCAAGATTATACAGTTCCCATGAATTTTCATCAGCCGATGTAAATTCCATCTGCTTCTGTACTTTGGCTACCAGTTTCCATTTACCAATCCGGATTGCCCTGTTGGCGCAATGTTCCCATATCAGGAAATCGTGTTTGATTTTCTTATTCTTCAATGCCGGGACAAGACTCTTTCCTTCATATGGGATGATCTCTTTACCATTGAAATGGGCAGGATATGAAGCTCCTGTAATTTCCAGACAGGTTGGCAATATATCAATAAGGTGAGAAACCTCTTTATTAAGAGTTCCTTTGTTATTTATTCCGGCAGGCCAGTAAACTACTAACGGAGTTGCGATGCCACCTTCATGTACCCATTGTTTGTATAGTCTGAAAGGTGTATTGCTTACATTTGCCCACTCTTCACCATACGCTACCCAGGTGTCAGCAGCACCTGCCATCACTCCGCGCCCACTCCTGATGTAATGTCCGTCGCGGGTATATTCAGACCTTCTTACAGGTAAAATAGCATCATCAGGAATTGGTTTAAGGATCTTCTGCTCCTCAGTCAATGGAACTTCCGGTTGCTTTGTTCCCTGGGGTTCAGCACAGCCTCCGTTATCCTGCATGAAGAAAATAATTGTGTTCTCAAGTTCGCCTTTCTTCTCGAGGGCTGAAATAATTCTTCCAATTCCCTGATCCATAATATCTATCATTGCTGCATAGACTTCCATCCTGCGGGCCTGCCATTCCTTCATCGGTTCATCTTTCCATGCCGGGACATCCACCCCTCTGTCAGTCAATACACACTCTTCACCTATTATACCAAGTTTCTTAAGCTTATTGAACCGCAGTACCCTTAATGAATCCCATCCAATGTCATATACTCCTTTGTATTTTTCAATTTCCTTTTCAGGTGCATGAAGGGGCCAGTGAGCAGCAGTATATGCAACATAAAAGAAAAATGGCTTATCCTCGGGATGCTGCATGATAAATTTTACGGTAGAATCACTAATGGCGTCTGTATAATAAAAATCCTTCCCCGGTGCAATTAAAGTATTATTGCTGATAAGTGTTCCCGGATCATAAAAACTTCCTGATCCGTTGAGAGTCCCGAAGTAGCGGTCGAAACCGCGCTGAAGAGGCCAGTTGCTTCTGTCTCCCGTTGCAGTCATCTCCCTTGTCAAATGCCACTTGCCGGTCATGTATGTGGAGTACCCGTTTTGCCTGAGCACTTCTGCAAGGGTAACAGCATTCTTGCTTAATTCATCCCTGTAACCTTCTTCCTCATGCGGAGCTGCCGTTGCCAGATGTCCCATTTCAGCCTGGTGCGCATACAGTCCGGTAAGCAGGGATGCCCGGCTTGGACTCGACCGGGCATTATTATAGAAGTGTGTGAACCGGACTCCATTGTTTGCCAACCGGTCAATGTTTGGTGTTTTTATTTCAGAACCAAAACAACCTATATCTGAATAACCCATATCATCAGATAGAATGATGATTATATTAGGTCTTTTGATTTGCGGTTTCTGTGCTCTGACAGCTGATGGGATCAACATGGATCCGGCCAGTGCAAAAGAGAAAAATGCTTTCGATTGTGCTGATCTGATAGTAATTGAAGTCAAAACAGATTCCATCACCTCATCTTTTTAAATTGTGGAGCCCAAAGAAATCATGATATAACATAGGCTTTCGCCATTTCAGTATATTCTTCAATCTGTCGTTTTTCCCAGTTCCTGTCTTTGTTAAGTTCTTCTGCCATTATTGCCGCAACCCGTGGTGCCATCTCTATTGAAGCTCTTGTATCGAGGTACAGGGCACGGACTCTTCTTGCAAGTACATCATCGACAGTTCTGGCCATTTCTTTTCTCACAGCCCACACAACTTCCCCAACAGTAAAATCAAAATCCCTGTGCAGCTTTTCTCCGTATGCCGGATTCTCCTTCTGTAACTTGAGAATCCCGTCCTGATCACTGCCATATATATTCAGCCAGTCGTCATTGAAAGAACCTTCTCTGTATCCATGTATCTTAAGGTTCTTTGTCTGACATGCCTTAAATGGCAGTTTTTTTGTTTTAAGAGCTAAATTAACAGTATCCTGGGCCATAAGGCGATAGGTGGTCCACTTGCCGCCTGTAATTGTCACCAGTCCAGACGGGGAAGCCAATAACTTATGACTGCGTGATATCTCCTTCGTTTTGGTTTCATCAGCATTCTTTTTCGGCGCAGCCAGCGGCCGTAAGCCGGCATAAACACAAAGGACATCCTTTCTCTGAGGTTTTTTGGTAAGATATCGGCCGGCAGTCTCGAGAATAAAATCGACTTCTTCTTCCAGGGCTTTAGGCTCAAGGACGAATTCCCTTACAGGGATATCCGTTGTGCCCAGGATTACCCGGTTATGCCATGGAACACCGAACATTACGCGGCCATCGCTGGTTTTTGGGACCATAATTGCATCCTCCCCGCCCAGAAACGATTTATCGACCACAAGATGGATCCCCTGGCTTGGTCGTACCAGCGGTTTTTCCTCCGGGTCATCCATTTTAATTATATTGTCTACAAAGATTCCGGTGGCATTTATTATGCAAGTTCCTTTCAAATCGAAACTTCCGCCTTCAAGTACATTTTCAGCCACAACTCCGGCCACTTTACCTTCAATATCTTTCAACAGGCGTATTGCTTTGCAGTAATTCACTACAATGGCTCCTTTTTCAACAGCGGTTTGCATCAGGTTAACTGCCAGCCTGGAGTCATCAAATTGTCCGTCATGGTAAACTACTCCCCCTTTAAGGTTTTTCTGTACGATCTGAGGTATATTTTTAATCACGTTCTTTTTGCTCATTGGCAGAGAGCGTCCAAGAGTTAATTTACCCGATAACAGGTCATATACTGTCAGACCAATAGTATAAAAAGGTCTCTCCCACCATTTATAATTGCCAATAATAAATCGCTGATCCTTAACCAGATGAGGGGCATTTTTCTTTAGAATACCTCTTTCACGGAGAGCTTCTCTGACCAGTGCCACATCTCCATTCTGAAGGTACCGGACTCCGCCATGGACCAGCTTTGTGCTGCGGCTGGAAGTAGCCTTTGCAAAGTCTGACTGCTCAAGCAGTACTGTTTTGTAACCCCTGCTTGCTGCATCTACTGCAATACCCAGACCAGTTGCACCTCCTCCGATAACAATGAAATCCCATTGCATCGCAGAGTCTCTCAGCAGTGTTAAAAAATATTCGCGATCCAATTTTGATGGTGCTATATTATTGTTCATAAAACAGGTTAGTTGATAAGGAAATGTGGGGTAAAAATAAATCCTCTTTTTAATAAATCAAAATATAATTGAAAGTATTTAAAATAATTCGTAACTTATTTTCTTTTATTTTAACTATATTTAGTTATTATCCTGCATATAACCCCACCTTCTGTATATTAAAATTATATACTGATTATTAATTTTATACCTTTGTTATAAATTCCGGAATTATAGCCAGACAAAGAAATGATGAGAAATATAGCCCAAAGACATAAGATCATATTAGCCGAACTGGAAAAGGAAGGCTACGTAAGGGTACAGGATCTGAGCGAACGTCTGAGTGTTTCGGAAGTAACGATCCGAAAGGATTTGAAAGAACTTGAAGACAGGAAACTGCTTTACAGGAGTCATGGAAGCGCAAGCCCTATCAGCTCTTTGATCAACGACAGGCATATTGACGAGAAGGAGAAAGTCCAGGTCAATGAGAAGAATCGAATTGGTGAAGCTGCAAACCTGCTGCTGAAGAATAATGACAGGATTATCATTGCATCAGGGACTACAGTGCTGGTATTCGCGCAGAAGATAACAATGACAGAACCACTGACAGTGATCACCCCATCAGTGAAGGTATCCCTGACTCTTTGTTATAAACCCAATGTCGAAATAATCCAGCTTGGAGGGTCTATGCGAAAAAGCTCAGCAACCGTTATTGGACCATATGCAGAAAGCCTTCTTAGCGAAATGGTATGCAATAAACTGTTCATAGGGGTTGACGGGATTGACCTGGATGCCGGACTTACAACCAGCAACATCGGAGAGGCTCATCTCAATCAATATATGCTGGATGCCGCCCAGGAGGTTATCGTTCTGGCAGACTCCACCAAATTCGGAAAACGCGGATTCGGCAAGATCTGCAATTTCAACAGAATACATCACATCATAACTGACTCCGGAGCACCTGCAAATTTTGTTGAGATAATCCGTGAAAAAGGTATTGAGGTTACTCTGGTATAATACAACTTATTATACTATCTCATTGTCAATCCAAAACCATAAGGGAATAGTGGTGTATAATCAGCATCGCCGAAATTGATCGGTTCCTGCTCAATAGATACAGGCCAGGTATGGGACAGTTTGCCTTTAAAGTCAAAATCGCCAAAGATCACATCTGTTATACCTGCAGCCTCAGTTCCGGGAAGCCAGCATACAACGACAGCCGGAGACTCTTTAATTATATTATCCAGGATCAGTGGCCGGCCACTTATCAGTATGACCACGTACGGGATCTTAAGCTTCTTAACATTATCTATAACCTTCAGATCTTCAGGTTTTAATGAGAGAGTCTGACTGTCACCGGCGCCTTCAGCATATGGTGTTTCACCAATAACTACTATTGCATAATCTGCCTTTTCCTTTGAAGATCCATCTTCAGAAAACAATACATTCGTCTCTCCTTTTACGCTTTTTACAGCTTCAAGAATAGTAGTCCCCTTAGTCGTTGGACCACTCTTCCCCTGCCACGAGATTGTCCATCCTCCGCATTGTGAACCGATATCATTTGATCTGGGACCTGCTACAAGCACTTTACCGGTTGTTTTAGACAGGGGGAGCACCTGTTTTTCATTTTTTAGCAATACCAATGATTCGCGTACTGCCCGGCGTGCAACTTTCCTGTGATAATCATTTCCGAGAGAGTCAGCCAGTGCCGCTACCGGAAAAGGATTTTCAAACAATCCCATTTTGAATTTCACAGTGAGGATCCTTCTTACGGCATCATCAATTCTTTCCTGCGTCACGTCTCCATCATTCACAAGCTCCCTGAGAAGCTTTACGAATTGAGGTGTCCTGTATGGTTCCATAAACATATCGAGGCCAGCATTAACACTCAGCTTTATAGCTTCCTTGAAATCAGGAGCACACTGCTTCACGCCTTCCCAGTCGGAAACTACAAAACCTTCAAACTTAAGTTCATTTTTAAGGAGATCCGTCACAAGGAATTTGTTAGCATGGCATTTTACTCCGTTCCAGGTACTGTATGAAACCATTACCGAACCAACACCAGCTTCTATTGCCTTAATGTATCCGGGCAGGAAAACTTTCCTGAGCTGTTCCTCAGATATCTCCGCAATTCCCTGATCCTTGCCTCCGGTAGTTGCACCATCACCAATATAGTGTTTGGCACACGCCAGAACACGATATTGTGTCCCCAGTTTTTCGCCCTGATAGCCTGTAACTGAAGGAGCGGCCATCATCACCTGGAGCTCTGCCGTCTCGCCAAAACCTTCATAGGTTCTGCCCCACCGGATATCCTGAGGAATTGCAACGCAAGGACTGAAGGTCCAGTCGAGTCCGGTTGCCCTTATTTCCATTGCTGTCAGTTCGGCAACTTTCTTAACCAGTTCCGGATCACGTGAACAACCCAATCCTATATTATGCGGAAAGATCACAGCGCCCAACACATTATTATGGCCATGCACCGCATCGACACCATATATAATAGGTATTTGCAAACGTGTCGACATAGCGCTTTCCTGCATCGATCTGTACATTTTCATCCAGCTTTCAGGGGTATTTGGCGTTGGTACGCTTCCGCCGCCGCTTAGAACTGATCCAAGGCACAGCTCCCTGATCACCGAATCGACATCTTTGTAACCCCTCTCTATCTGTGTCATCTGACCGATCTTTTCATCGAGAGTCATCCTTTTCATAAGATCTTCAACCCTGGCATTTACGCCGGCTTTTGGATTCTGGTAGACCTTGCCGCATGAAACAAGAATCACCGGACTTAATAATGAAAGCAGGATAAATGTTCTTATCCTGCCTCCAATAATTGGACCTATATTCATTATCTCTTTCTTATTTCTTTTTAGATTTCCCGATCATCTCATTGAATATTGTATTCTGTTCAATCATTGCTGCAATCCTGTCGGCAGGTTCAGTGCGTGCCTCAAGAAGTATCCAGCCGGAATATTTCATTCCGGTGAAAAGATCCATGAGCTGCTGATATGGATAATCTCCCACATTCAGTTCCCTCACATGGACAGTATCTCCAAAGTATTTTTTAACTGAATTGAAGTTGGTTTCCAGTCCCGGTGGAAGAAGATCCTGATCGTTGCAATTCCAGCACATTTTTACGTTCTTCTCGGTAACCTGATCAAAGATAGCTTTCATATTAGAGATCTCCTGGGTTATGTTGCCATGGCATTCGACTCTGACCAGCTGACCATAATCCTGAGCAAATTTTCCGCATTCATTAAGTGAACCAGCGATCTGGGCAATCGTTTTTTCCCTCGGCACTTCGGGCGGCAAATAATTGGGCTTCACCTTTATACCTGTTGCTCCTATATCCTTGCAAAGCTTGATATATTCCTTGGTACCGTCAATATTCTCTTTCAGTGTTTTTGGATCGGGACTATGATATTCAAAGTTAGCCCCATACCCCACGCAGGTTACTGCACTGTCAGCAAATCTCTTTTTCACTTCTGCACGCTGGGCAGCATTGAGGTTTGTCTCAACTTTATGTGCATGCTGGATTCTCAGCTCAACGCCAAGCAGTCCGGTCTTTTCGCAGTTGGCTATAAGTGTCGGGAGATCCCAGTCCCTGCCCCACTGGTAGGTTACCAAACCCAGCTTCATTCCCCTGGATGCTGTCATTAACAGTTCAGGGAGATCTTTCAAAAATGCAAGGGCAACACCTGCCCCCAGGCTTTTCTGGATGAACTGGCGGCGTGATAGTTCGTTTTTCATAATATTTCGTTTATAGTTTATCTTTCAATCTATAAATATACCCCTGTCGCGCGAATCCGCCAATCGGCGGAGAAGCGGGAGGGGTTGGGGGGCTAATAATTTTTATACTACTTTCGGAACGATATATGGTTCACGGTAGTTGCGCGTAAGAAGCTTATCGGCAGCCTTATCCTTGATGAATTTTTCGGTCGTTCCGTCAAAGAGAAGTCTTCTTCCAACCCTGTAAGAAATATTTGCAAGGGCAGGAAGACATGCCGACATATAACCTTCCAGAATATCACAATGCAAGTCTTCATTTTTGCCCGACCTTATCGCATCGATGAAGTTACCATAATGGCCTCCGCCTCCGGGAGGTGCCATGAAGGTAGGATCTGTCGGTCTTTCATCAACACCTGAACCTGCAAATGGTTTATTCTCGCGTTTCCTGTAGGCTTTCCAGGTTCCACCGTCAACCTCGACATAACCATCAGTACCGTAAAACATATTCCCAATGCGAATATCAAGTCCCGCTTCGCCATTGGTAAAGCGGCCGCGTGTTTCGAACTCAAGGATCTTGCCGTCTTTATACTTGAACAGTGAACTTTGGGTATTGGGTGTTTCCTGCGAACATTCTTCAGGTTTAATTCCAAAAATATTGCCCATTGAATATATTTCAACCGGATGTTCATTCTTGTTCAGACCCCAGCGAGCCACATCGAACTGGTGAGGACCCTGGTTGGCTGTGTCGCCTCCACCTGTTGCCCAATGCCAATGCCAGTTGTAATGAACTTTCTTCTCATTATACGGCTGCCACTGAACTGGTCCCAACCAATAATCATAGTGTAATGTGGCTGGTGGTTCGCTGTCTTTGGCTATTCCAAAAGAATCGCGGGGTTTGTAGCAGGTTCCCTTTGCCATGTAGACTTCACCAATTCCACCGTCATGAAGAAATTTCATAGCTTCCATCACACCAGGGATGGAGCGGTTTTGAAGACCTGTCTGAACACGAACGTTGTATTTGCGTGCTGCTTCAACCATTTTGCGGCCTTCGAAAACTCCATAAGTGGCAGGCTTTTCAACATACACATGTTTCCCTGCCTGGCAGGCCCAAATGGTTCCGAGTGCATGCCAGAAGTTTGGCACTGCAAATGAAACAGCATCTATTTCCTTATCCTCAAGTACTCTTCTCATGTCCCATACTGTTGTTGGTGTCTCACCTGTCCTGGACTCGACAGTTTTGACACGGGATGGAAAGAACTTTTCGTCTGCATCACAAAGAGTTTTGAGGCGGACATTCTTGCTATCCTTCATTCCGCAGAAGCTGTTAATGTGCGTGCCACCCTGTCCGCCGATTCCAATTACGGCAACAGTCACACGGTCGTTTGATCCCTGGATCGATTTGTACGACTTTGCGCTGAGCTTCATCCCGCCTAATGTGATAGCGGCAGTTCCAAGTGCGCTTTTCCTGATAAAATCTCGTCTGTTTGTCATTATTAGGGTTATTAAGTGGTTAGAATATTATTTATTATTGATATCCTCATTCGAATTTAATTTTCATCGCTTGCTTCCTTGCCTTTGCCAGCAATTTTTCTGTTTCGACAGGAATACCTCCCTTCATTTTGCTCTCATCTGCAGCAGCCATAAATGCAAATATCTCAATCGTCTCTTCAGGGCTCACCGGAAGTATACCGTTGCTGAAAAACTCAACTATCTTAAGCAACAAAGGATTATATCCGCTGTATTTACCCAGTACAGCAATACCTTTTTCTCCGAAAACTGTTCCCCCATAATCTGATTTGCCTGAACGAATGCCCCTGAATGTTCCAATCCTGCCATCTTTCCAGGTGCCAACTACCTTATCAAATTCTTCAGTGAATGTGCGGGTTACGGTTTTACAGCCAGTTCCCATGACTGTAAAGAGAGTTTCTACTCCGTGTACACCATACCAGAAAAGGTCGGGGTGCGTGGGCTCCAGTGTTGCCGGACTATAAGTGTCTGCGCCAAGGATTTTCCCGATCGAGCCTCCCGATATCTCCTTAACTCCATCTATGTACCTCAGGGATGATGAAGAAAATACGGGAACTTTGTAGTACTTGGCTGCATCATAAATGGCAATTGTATCAGAGAGTGATGCTGCTACAGGCTTATCAATGAACATCCTTTTTCCCGACTTCAGAACCGGGATAGCCTGCCCGAGGTGAAGTCTGCCGTCATTAGTTTCGAGAAGAACACAATCAACTTTTGGAAGAAGATTATCAATTGTATTTACAATCTCAACTCCCAGCTTTTTAACATCTTCAGTATAGCCCGGGATCCTGTCGACGCTGCTCTTTATGTCATTGCTCCCTTTAGGATATGCCGCAACAACTTTGTATCCCAGGAAAGCCGGATCGGCTGAAGGATCATTCAGCGCTTTTGTAAACGCTACGCTATGGGAAGTGTCAAGACCAATAATACCAATACGTCTCGAGTCCGGATCCGGAAATAACACTGAATCAGCAAATTTATCGGTTAGTCCGAGAGTTATTGATCCGGCTGTCACAGTCTTGATAAAATCACGACGTATTATTGAACTATTCATAAAGAAAATTGCAAAAAATGCAAATAAATATTATTCTGCAGATGTCCAATTATTATTAAATCATGAAGTAAATTATTGGTCAAATCAATTCTATAAATCTAATGATTTTTTGAATAAATAAATATTAATGAAGGTCTGCAATTCATGATTCAGGTAAAACTTATCAGCTTTTCACATTTTTTAACAACGCACAGCAGTTTTTTGCATAATTTTAATATCCAAAATACTTTTCGGTATAAAGACAAGATACAAATGTCAGCAAGGCTGAAGAATATCATACCTCTAATAATTTGCCTTACGGCGTTCCAGTATTCTGAAGGACAAATTCTTAAATTCAACGGTCAGGCTGCAGGCTGGATTACTGTTAACAATTCTGATGGTACGAACTTACAGGGAGGTATCAGGTATATTCCAAAGCTGTCGCTGAATCTTCCTGTCAATAAAAAATATACTCTCGAAGGAGAGCTTTCTGGTGACGGTTATCTTACCTATTCAAAACTGCCTGATTCAACAGGGATATTAGATGCGGATGCAAACTTTTATAGGTTCTGGCTAAGATTTTCCGGCGAACGATTTGAGATACGTGCAGGGCTTCAAAAGATCAACTTCGGGTCTGCCTCAATGCTGAGGCCGCTGATGTGGTTCGACAGGATTGATCCGCGCGATCCTCTCGGGCTGACAAAAGCCGTTTACGGCATTCTGGGCAAGTATTATTTTAATAATAATGCAAATATCTGGTTATGGACCCTATATGGGAACAAAGCCACGAAAGGATGGGAAGCAGTTCCTTCAAAAGCTCATCGGCCGGAGATTGGCGGCAGAGTTCAGTTACCTGTTCCGAAAGGTGAACTTGCTTTCACATATCATAACAGGGAAGGAGAATTCCCGGATGCATGGCAGCCACCGGTTACAGGCAGTAGGTTTTTCCAGGAAAACAGGCTGGGCTTTGATTTTAAGCTTGACCTGGGTGTAGGCTTATGGTTTGAAAGTTCAGTGACATATCAAAAACAGAATGAGATACCTCCCTTCAGCAGTGCTGCTACCATAGGTGCCGATTACACTATCGGAATAGGTGACGGCCTCAACATAACTGCCGAACAGATGTTCATCAATTCCTCAGAAAAGCTTCTTTCCGGTGGCAATGATTTGACATTTACCGGAATTTCACTGACCATGCCTTTATCAATAATAACCAGGGTCAGCACTATATGCTTCTATGACTGGAAAAACAATGGATTATACAGGTTTGCAAATCTTTCGTTTACCTTTGATAACCTGGGGATAAATCTTATTGGATTCTGGAATCCGTCAGATTTCCGGATTTTTAATTATGGTACAGGACCAAATATGTTTGCAGGATACGGAGGGCAGGTGATGATTGTATATAATTATTGAAGGATGTTATGTTACTGGTTACTGGTTACTGGTTACTGGTTACTGGTTACTGGTTACTGGTTACTGGTTACTGGTTAACCATGTAACAATGACAAGCAATCAGAAACTGGAAACAAGTAGCTTATAAAGGTTTCGATAATTTAAAAATCATATAATGAATAATTCGGAAATCATTAATGTGAAGGATCTGACGAAAAGATTCCCTATGGGATTAAGTGAATTCACGGCACTCAGCGGAATAAACCTCACTTTCTCTAAAGGTGAATTTTCTGGAGTCGTCGGGCCATCCGGTTCCGGTAAGACAACTTTGCTGAATATCATTGGATTGCTTGATAATCCGAGCGATGGTGACGCAATCATCCTGGGAAATTCAAGTAAGGATCTGTCGCCCGGAAAAGCTGCACTGATGCGAAGGAGACACATGGGGTTTATCTTTCAGACATACAACCTGCTGCCTGTTTATACGGTGTTTGAGAATACTGAATTTCCACTTCTACTTCTGAAAATGACATCAGGCGAAAGGGAAAAAGCAGTGCATGAAGCTTTGGAATGGGTAGGCCTCACTGACAAGATAAAATCCAGGCCGGCACAATTGTCAGGTGGTGAATGCCAGAGAGTTGCAATTGCCAGGGCGATGGTAAAACATCCGGAAATAGTTCTGGCCGATGAGCCTACCGCCAACCTTGATGCTGATAATTCACATCACATCCTGAAGACAATGGAGAAGCTGAACAATGAGCTTAAAACAACTTTCATCTTTGCCACTCATGACGATAAGGTGATCAGTTATCTGAAGCGGAAGATAACTCTGATTGATGGCAAGGTATCGCACGATGAAACTGTTAAACAATAAAACAAAGCAATGATGCTCGCTTTTAAACTTGCTTTCAAAAATCTGATGGGGGCAGGTCTCAGAACCTGGCTCAATGTCTTTGTCCTTTCACTTGCACTTTTTATGATTGTATTCCAGTCGGGTGTCATTGAAGGATGGAACCGGCAGGCAAAGAGGGACATGATTAACTGGGAAGTGGGAGGAGGTGAATACTGGCATGAACTATATGATCCATACGATCCGCTAAGTCTGAACGACGGACATGGTAATCTGCCTGCTGAGATCGGTCAGCTCTGCAGGGATGGACAGGCTGTACCTGTACTGGTGACACAGGCTTCAGTTTACCCTGAAGGCAGAATGAGAAACATCCTGATGAAAGGGATTGATCCTTCCCAGAATATTATTCAGATGCCGACAGCTGATCTCAAAGTTGATTCAGCAGTTATAAATGCATTGATCGGAACCAGGATGGCAAAGGCCACAAGACTTGGCATGGGAGATCTTGTAACAATAAGATGGAGGGATGCGAACGGAACTTTTGATGCGGCAGAGATAAGAATTGCAGGGATATTCCATACGAACGTCCCTGAAATTGATAACAATCAGGTATGGGTATCGCTTGATAACTTGCAGAAAATGACCGGGATTGGAGATCAGGTCACATATATTATCCTTAAACAGGGATTAATATCGGTCCCGACTGTACCGGGGTGGATCCATAAGGGCTATGACAGCCTGTTCATGGAGATCGACACGATCATTAAAGCAAAAGGTGTTGGAGGAATTGTTGTTTATATAATTCTTCTGTCACTTGCTTTGCTTGCAGTATTTGATACACAGGTGCTTACCATATTCAGGAGGCAAAAGGAAATAGGAACATATGTTGCCCTTGGAATGACCCGCTGGCAGGTAGTATGGCTTTTTACGGTTGAAGGTGCAATGCATTCAATACTTTCGGTTATTGCTGCTGCAGTCTGGGGGACACCTATATTATATATGGTGGCAAAAAAGGGATTCGGAATGCCAAAAGGCATTGAGGGATATGGGCTTACCATAGCGGAAAAGATCTTTCCGGCTTATGCAGCAGGGACTATAATTACAATGACTCTGATTATTCTGATCACGACGACCATCGTGAGTTTTATACCATCCAGAAAAATCGCAGGGATGAAACCAACTGAAGCATTAAGGGGGAAAATTCAATGATCAAGTTTCTAATAAAAGGTTTGCTCAGGGACAGCCACAGGAGCCGGTTGCCGCTGATAGTCGTCGCACTGGGCGTAATGCTGACCGTTCTCCTGACAACATGGATAAATGGCGTTCTGGGCGACTCAATTAATATGAACGCCAAACTATCTACAGGTCATGTAAAGGTAATTACAAAAGCATACAGGGAAAGTATGGATCAGATCCCTGTCGACCTTTCACTCACCGGTACGCAGGAGATCCTTTCTGAACTGAGAAGAGATTATCCTTCTGTTTCATGGGTTGAAAGGATTGAGTTCGGAGGACTGCTCGATCTGCCTGACAGTGCAGGCGAAACAAAGAGCCAGGGTCCTTTTGCCGGGCTTGCTGTTAATTTTTTCGATTCAAGATCAGGTGAAGCTGAAAGGCTCAACCTGAATAAAATACTTATTGAAGGTCAGCTTCCTCGGGGTCCCGGAGAAATACTTGTCAGTCATACATTTGCAAAAAAGCTCGGGATAAGCCTCCTCGACAAGGTTACTTTTATAGGTTCAACCATGTTCGGGGGAATGACGATTAGCAATTATACTGTTTCCGGAACAATAAGTTATGGCATTTCAGCGCTGGACAGAGGATCTGTCATCATGGATATTTCGGATGCAAGAAAAGCACTCGATATGGAAGATGCCTGCAATGAGATACTTGGATTCAATGATATTGATTATTATGATGATGCGAAGGCAACAGAGCTGATGACATCATTCAACAACAATCATCAGGCAGATAATAATGAATTTGCACCGGTAATGATAAGGTTACGTGATCAGAATGATCTTGGAGGGATGATCGATCTTATGGATGGTGTCGTAGGAATTATAAGTTTTGTTTTTATTCTTGTCCTGTCCGTGGTACTCTGGAATGCAGGACTTGTCGGAGGACTTAGAAGATATGGAGAAGTTGGACTCAGGCTGGCTATGGGTGAAGAAAAAGGACATGTTTACCGTTCGATGATAGCTGAATCACTTTTTATCGGTATATCAGGTTCAATCATTGGTTCAGCAGCAGGACTGGCACTCTCTTACCTCTTACAGCAAAAAGGCCTTGATCTCAGCGGCGCCATGCAGAATGCAACAATGCTTATGCCGGGAGTCTTCAGAACGAGAATTACTACGGAAGCATATTATATTGGATTTATTCCCGGCATACTGGCAACCCTGATAGGGACAATGCTCTCGGGAATAGGTATCTATAGAAGACAAACAGCAAGGCTTTTCAAAGAGCTTCAATTACAATAAAAAAAGTTGACACATAAAATGAGAACATTTCTTACCCTGATAACAATATTCCTGATGGTACCGCTATTCTCACAACCTTCAGGTAAAGAGATCCTCAATCTCATAGATAAAAACCTCTCAGCCAAAACACAAATAATGACGGTAAAAATGGTGATAAGCGGTGCCAGGGGCAGCAGGACAATTGAATTTAAATCCTGGGCTGAAGGTGAAGAAAAAGCTTTCACGGAATATACAAATCCAGCAAGGGAGAAAGGCACAAAAATGCTGAAGCTGGAAGATAAGCTGTGGATCTTCTCCCCTTCTACTGACAGGATTATACAGATAACCGGGCAAATGCTCCGGCAGTCGGTAATGGGTTCCGATCTGTCTTATGAAGATATGATGGAAGATCCCGGACTTTCAAGTCATTATAATGCATCGGTCACAGGATCCGATACGCTGCAAAACCGGAAGTGCTGGATCCTTCAGCTGAATGCCGTAAACAAAGGCGAAGCATATGAAGTAAGAAAGCTATGGGTCGACCAGGAGCGTAGCATTCCTCTTAAAGAAGAGCTTTTTGGAAAAAGCGGCAAACTGCTGAAAAGGACTCAGCTGTACAATATTACAAGAATTCAGGGACGATGGTATCCGATGAAAGTAGTGTATAAGGATATGCTTAAAACCGGGGATGGCACTCAGTTTATCATAGAATCCATCAAGCTTGATGAAATTATTCCTGCAACTATATTCTCAAAGGCATCCCTCAAATAATGAGGTATTTTCTTATTCCAGGATATTCCTCATATATTCAATGCTTTTTGCTGTTTCCTTTGCAGCATCAGAGCCTTCTGGTATCTGATACTCAAGCTCGACATCAACGTTGATCGGCCATTTCTCTTTCTTAAGAAGAAGAAGAATATCAGCAATGGGAGTCTCTCCTTTTCCAAATGGCATATTGGCGCCTGCAGGTGTGCTCTTCGGACCAGTTTTATCCTTGATATGAATACTCCGCATCTTATTATGATACTTGGTGATAACATCGTTTGGATGTAACCCTGTTGCTCCGAAATAATGACCGGCATCCAGGTTCAGGTAGTTTGCCGGAGAATATGTGAACATGGTATCGAAAGAAAAACCGGGTTCAGCAGGCTGCTGGTGAGTATGATACATGGCCAGACTGTGATGCTTTTCAGCAAACTTGCCAAGGCGCTTGATCGCCATGTCGCTGTACTCATCGGTAATCCCTATTGAACCAAGAGTTTTTGCTGCATTGTATGCATAGTCTATCTCTTCATCTGACCAGGATGAAGGTGTTAACTTCGCGATGTTCACTTTTATACCTGCATTATTGAATTTTTTGCGCATGTCATCATATCTCGACATTGGAAGTGACAGCCTCCACTGGCGCTGCTTTTCTCTTAATTCGTCAGCAGCTTTGGCATAATCAGCCTTTTCCTTTTCAGAGATGTCCTGGCCGCGAGGCCTGGGAGGTAGTGAAGGGAGTCCGAGGTCCTCCTCGGCAACGCTTCTAAGCTCTATCTGGGTGATCCCTGCCAGCAGAAGGTATTGGATAACATCATCAACCCTATGCGGCATACCGCGATAGCTGTATGTGGTGCATCCCAGCTGGACGCCACCAACTTTGGAATTGGGCTTCTTGTTCTTTTTGGGTATTGCCAGTGCATCGACAGGTATTATTGCAAATGCTGCTGCAGCTGCTGCAGTAGTGCCAAGGAACCTGCGCCTTGAGATGGGTGAATTTTTCATATATAACTCAATTATTAATTAATTAGATTGAACTATTATTTTATGATGGTATTCCTGTCGTAGACTACTTTGCCGCTTACAATTGTTCTCATAATGACAATTTCATTATCAACTATTTTAAATAACACAAGATCAGCACGTTTACCCGGCCCGATAATGCCGCGGTCACTCCATCCGTATAGTTTTGCCGGATTTCTGGTTGCCATATTAACGGCCTCTTCCACGGTACAACCGGTGACCTTCATCACATTTGCTATGCCTTTCTTCAAAGGTAAAGCTGAACCGGCAAGCACATTCTGGGCAGGATACCTTACCATTCCTTCGCGTGTCAGCTCAAGAGAGTCTCCCTCGGCATTTACGAACTTGCCGGGAGGCAAAGCAGTGTAACTTGTCACATCAGACGTGATAATTGTTTTTTCCGGTCCTTTGACCTTATAGAAAACTCTTATCTCTTCAGGATTAAGATGAAAGCCGTCACCTATGATGCTTATCATAAGCCGGTCGTCTGACAATTGCGGCCACAGTGGATTCAGATGCCTGTTGATCATATTTGCGCATCCGTTGCCGAGATGTGTTGCAATAGCCGCTCCCTGGTCAATTGCCGCAGTAATTGATTGTGCATCGCCATTATGATGTCCAAGGGCTACAATAATGCCGGCACTCCTGCATTTGGAAATGAAATCTAAAGCACCCTCAACTTCAGGTGCAATCGTAACCTGGATAATTCTATTCCCGGCGGCTTTGTTGAGTTCAAGAAATTCAGTCCAGTCGGGCTGGCGCACATAAATCTTCGGATGGGCACCCCTGAATCCATCTACAGGTGAAATATAAGGTCCTTCAAGGTGAAAGCCGGGAATGGAACCGAGGAGATCAGGATCATCAATCACCCCTGCAAGGAGAGTAAAATTCTTTAAAAGCAGCTCATGACTGTTAGTGGTAAGCGTTGGCAGATAAGTAGTTACTCCTGTTTTCCAAAGCTCGATTGTAGCTTTCTTAACACCTTCCGGTGTCAGTTCACCTCCTCCGAAAGTGAATGATACTCCAGCAAAACCATTTACCTGGTTATCGATAAATCCGGGGGCAATAAAAATGTCATGGATATCAGCGGGCAGTTTACCAATATGTTTTACAGAGGTTATCCTTCCATCACTTATTCCGACAGAAACAGGTTTATTATCAGAATACAAAAGGCCTGCTATCTCCTGATTATCACCGCTACAAGCTGATGCAGAGAACAGGATAAATACAAAAAACTTAATATAAAATACTTTATTGATGAAGTTTCTGCACATATGTATTTTAATTGTACTGCACTTTTATAAATGATGATTCAATATGTGAGCCACCTTATAGCATAATATTCACAAGGGCCGGTATCAACATTGCGGATACCATGATCATCATCGTTGCTAAGAAATATTATCGATCCCGGTCCGCTCTGAAAGGGATTGCCTTTTATCGATTCCTCCACCTTACCGAATCGCACAAGGATGATCTCTTCATCGGGATGCGTGTGAGCGGTGTGACTGGGAAGACCTTCCTTAAGCTGGGTTGTATGCATTTCCAACTCTTTCAGGGCAGTGACGGGCTGCTGTATAATATCACGTCTTCCGCCGTTAGCATTTACTTTGTATTCAATATCGTTCCAGTCTTTTATGAACGGTTCAGTTTTTTTGCTGATAGGTGTCATACCTGCTGACTGCCGTGGTTTGAATTTAAATGAATAGAAAGTGAGGTCATTTTTCGCACCGTTCAGTATCTTAATTACATCACCCTGGGAGGCAACCACTATGCTTCCTTCACCAAGCCTTTCGGTTCTTTCATTTACAGAAATGACTGCTGAACCCTCCTTGATTATGATAAGTTCATCAATACCCTCTTTAATCCGGTATTCCTTAACAGAATAGCCACCAATTAATGTAAATGCATTTATTTCAAACATCCCGAGGGAGCGTGTCGGGCTCTTCAGAATATTTCTTACCTGAATGCCGTATTTTCCTTTGGCTTTTAGGTTCTTCCACTCATAAACACCTGAATTGAGAGTTTTTTGCGCTATCGATGATGATAATATAAACAGAGATAAGATTGCCGTCAGGCAAGCTTTCATTGTCGCATGAATTCTGATTTTCATAGCCGGATCAGATAAGAATAAACTATTGTAATTTTAGGAATTCAATTTACCAAAATATATAATAGAACGCTCAAAACATGCTGAATTTACATGCTTTTAACTTTTTTTATGGATTATGCCTGACATTTATTGCAGCAGATGTGCAAGTAATTCTTTAAACTGATAAATTTAACGTGAAATAAAGCTAAAATTATGGACCGAAGGAACTTTTCAAAAAATTTGATGATGGCGGGTTTAGCAGTGCCTGCTGCAGGTAAGTCACTTTCATATCCGGTCGACCAATTATCCGGGAAGGAAGATGTCAGGAAATATCCGGTTAAAGAATTCGATGTGGTTGTGGCCGGCGGAGGTACTGCAGGTGTGGTCGCTGCAATTGCTGCAGCAAGAAATGGAGCAAAAACTGCCTTGCTGGAAGGAAAAGGATATACCGGAGGAACAGTTGTTGAAGGCGGAACTGCCCTGCACAGCTTCTTCAACCTTTGGAAGGTTTTTCCGGGTGTAGAAAAGAGACAGGTTGTCAAAGGCATTGCCCAGGAGATAATCGACCGTCTGCTTCCTGTCGGAGGAACCACAGGACATGGTGATGTAACCGGGAAGATCGACTATGATGATGTCTGCACTGCCATCGACACTGAATTATATAAGCTGGTAGTACTCGAAATGCTTTCAGAAGCGGGAGTAGGCATATTCACGAATACCCTTGTAGCCGGGGCAGCAAAGAAAGGTACATTAATAGAGGGTGTGATTACCCAGAGCAGGATGGGAAGGGAACTGTTCAAAGGTAAATGTTTCATAGACAGCACTGCTTACGGAGATCTATCTGCTTATGCCGGAGCGGAATTCAAAGAGTTGAATGATCATCCTGTATGTAACAGTATGGCGCTTGGAAATGTGAATATTGAAAAACTGTATGCTTATCTTGTGAAAAACAATGCACTGGGTGACCTGGCCTATGGGATACGAGACGGGAAGGAGGGGCAGATCATCAGGTTCGGAAGTGAGAGCGGTTATACAATAAAGGGTAAACTGCCACAGGAATTTGTCGATGGAGTGGTCAAACTTGGAGCAGGATTGATTACGACTACTGTACATGATAATTACCTGATGTTCATAAAAGTAAATTATAAGCTTCCGGTCAGCCCAACAAACAGGGATGAAGTTGCCAAAGCAGAACTCATTATCAGGCAGAATCAGTACAAGACACTGGAGCTTTTCAGAAAATACCTCCCTGGATGCGAGAATGCATTTATTGCCAGGACAAGCCCTTCACTGAATATCAGGCGCGGCAGGACAATCACCTGCGATTATGATATTTCGCTGACAGATGTTATAGAGGCAAAACATTTTGATGATGATATTATGGTCTATGGATTCCACGATTCAGCACCCCGGTACCAGATAAAGAACGGTGGAACATATGGCGTGCCATACAAGGCATTGAGGGTTAAAGGTATTGACAATCTTCTCGCTGCCGGGATGCTCATCACATCAGACTTCCAGGCACATATGTCAACAAGAAATACAGTGTGTTGCATGGGACAAGGTCAGGCAGCAGGAACGGCAGCAGCATTATGTGCAACGAAAAATTATGGAATACGGGAACTTCCCTATAGCGATCTGAGGAATGCACTGGAGAAGGGGAAGGTATATTTTGAAAGTTAATTCCAGAATTGATAACTGCAAATACACTTTTCGAATTTCTAAAGCTTAATTAATTTTTATATTTGCGGTAAGAAATTTCTAAGATTGAAACCGGCTAATTTCACCTTCCTCCTGATTAAAAGATCCCCCCTTCTTTTAATCCTATGTTATTTCAATGTAACTGCCTCATCACAGGGAGTTGATCCCACTAATCTGCTGTTCCGTTATCTCACTCTTGAAGACGGTTTACCCAATAATAAGGTAAATGCGGTTACGATGGATAAATATGGTTTTATGTGGTTTGGAACAAATGATGGCCTATGCCGGTACGATGGGCTGAAAATGAAGTATTACGCGCAGGATCATCTTATTGGCAATCAGGCAAGAACATCTCAGGTCAGCGTAATTAAGAATGATTCAGGAGGTAATCTGTTTATTGGCACCTATTCATTGTTCAGGTATAATTTTACATCTGACAGAATTGAACAATGCGATACTTCAAGAGGTACAGAACTGACAGGAAGGGTTTTTGCTATAGAGGAGGGAAAAGACGGAATGATCTGGATAGGCTGTGAAAAGGGGCTCTTCTCATATGACAGTGAAAATGACTCTTTTACATCATATCCTTTTAAACCGGAAAAAGAATTTACAATTATCTCACTTCTGTATGATGGCGGGAAACTTTGGTTTGGAACAAGAAATGACGGGCTTTATGTCTATGACATTAATAGCAAAACCTGTTCGACAATTCCAAAATTCAAATTATCGGCTGAAGTGAAAAATCAGGTTAATTGCCTTTATAAAGATGAGCATAATATACTCTGGGCAGGAACACAGGATAATGGAATATTCAAATTCAATACTGCCGATTCGAGCCTTGTCCATATATTTCCTGATAGCACGAATAATCTAAGTTTCCGTATCAGAAAAATAATTAATGACAGATATGGGAATATCTGGGTTGGCTGCCGTCTTGGCGTCTTCTTTCAGAAAGCCGGGACAGATACCCTTACTCTGATAAAACAGATAGATCCGCTTCCTTCAACCTCGAGAAGCAATTCGATTTATGATATTTTCATTGATCCGAATGAAGTAATGTGGACGGGGAACTTTTCTTTCGGTGTCGGTTATACTGACTTCAGACGCAAACCATTTCACCTGTACAATCTTTCTGATGAGGAGACAATGTTTTTTGCAAAAATGATCAATTGTTTCACCGATTGTGATGATGAAAATATCTGGATCGGCACTGAAGAAGGCGGTCTTTTCTGTTTTAACAGGTATACCCGAAAATTCAGACAATATAAACCAGAACCGCAAAACAGGAATTCCCTTGCAGGCGTGAATGTAAAGACACTTGCCAGGGAATCAGATGGGAATCTCTGGATTGGATACTACAACTCCGGGCTAGATTACTTCCAGATTAAATCCGGACAGATTACACATTACAGCCCGGAAAAAAATTCGCCTAATTCCATCTCAAGTAATTTAATCCGTTCGCTCGTTCTCGACAGTGAGGAGAATTTATGGATTGGAACAGATAAAGGTGTTGATTTTCTTAAAAAGGGGTCGCAGAAATTTATACACCATAAATTAAACATTGAAGTTTTAACCTTGTACCAGGACAATGAGAACAATATCTGGGCAGGGACCGCCGGAGCTGGCATTTATCGCTTTGACAGGGAGACAAATGAATTTGTGAAAACATATTCAGAGTACTTTTCAACAACAATAAAAGACATTTATGTTGACTCAAAAAAGAATTTGTGGGTAGGTACTAATAAAGGGCTCTACTATGTTGATTTACAGACCAATTCGCTGATTTATTCAGGAATAGATCAGGGACTTCCCTCTAATGCCATACTGGATGTACTTGAAGATAACAGTCAGAATCTCTGGGTGAGCACAGGCGCAGGTCTGGTAAAATGCAAAGGAGCAATATTGAATCCAAGATCGTTCAAAGTCCTGAAATTTGGCAGCCAGGATGGCTTACAGGGCGAACATTTCAGAGAATTTGCATCATATAAAAATAAATCAGGCGAGTTCTATTTCGGTGGTGTTCAGGGATTTAACATCTTCACACCTGATTCAATCAAAAGCAATCCATATCCGCCTAGAATAGCTTTCACCCAACTTAAAATTTATAACCACGAAGTTGGGATAGGTGAGAAAATCAAGGATAAAACGGTTCTTGATAAGGCTATCAATGAAACTAATTTGCTGACCTTATCTTATAAGCACAGTCTGGTTTCAATTGAATTTGCTGCCCTTCACTTTTCCGATCCTAAAAGTAATCTGTTCAGATATAAGCTTATGCCTCTTGAAAAAGATTGGAATTACTCTTCGGGAATAAGGAACTTTGCTTCCTATTCCAATCTGAACGGAGGGGATTATTCATTCATTGTTGAAGCTGCCAATGGGGATGGATTATGGAATCCGGAACCACGCATTTTAAAAATCAGGGTAGTCCCTCCATTCTGGAAGACATGGTGGTTCCCTGGTATAATTATGTTTGTTCTTTCTGCCTCTGCTGTCGGATATTATTTCTACAGGATCTCATTATTGAAACGATATAATGCTGAACTCGAGACAAAAGTCAATGACCGGACCCATAAACTGAAGGAGAGTCTCGATCAGGTTATTGAAAAGCAAAAATATATTGAAGAACAGTCTAAAATACTCAATAATCAAAAAGATCAGCTGCAGCAGCTTAATTCTACAAAAGATAAGTTTTTTTCAATTATTGCACATGACCTGAGAAGTCCTTTTCAATCCCTTTTGCCGATATCCGATATGCTGCTTGAAGAATTAAAAGAAAGTAATAACGATGATCAGAAGTTTTATGCCAGGACAATCCATGATTCTTCCCATCAGCTTTACTCTCTTGTAGAAAACCTCCTGAACTGGTCACGGACCCAAAGAAACAAAATGACCTTTGAGCCGGTTGAAATAAATGTTTCATCAATTATTGAAGATACTTTAAATCTGCTCCAGCCAAATCTCGCTCAAAAAAACATAACCATTGACAAACAGTTTCTATCAGGCATAAATGGATATGCCGACAAAAACATGGTTGAGATGGTTCTCCGCAATCTGATTACAAATGCTATTAAGTTCACCCCGGAAAATGGGAAGATATGGATTTCTCTCATGGAAAAGGATCAGGACCTTCAGATAGAGATCCGCGACAATGGAATCGGAATAAGTCCTGAAGATCAGGGAAAACTTTTCAGAATTGATTCAAATTTCAGTAATAAAGGGACAAATGGCGAAGGAGGGACAGGATTAGGCCTGATAATCTGCAAGGAATTTATCGAAAAGAACAATGGGGCAATCTGGGTTAAGAGTAACCCCGGAGATGGAAGTTCATTCTTCTTCACCATACCCTTCAATAAACATCTCTAAGAGCCAGAAAAAGGTTCTATTTGCTTAAACGTTAAGAATCAATGCGTTAGCCTGACATCTATAATAAATGTCAATCAAAATTCTTAATTGTTTCAAGCCAGGCTTCCGCCATAAGCTGTGCACCCGGCAGAGCTGCATGAACGCCATCAGCTGTCCAGTAGGATGCAGCAGCCCTTTTGATTGCTTCATCATAAACCGACTGGAAAGGAACAAATATTACACCGAATTTATCAGCGATCTCCCTTGCAGCTTTCTGGTATTCATAGAAATCGGGG
The DNA here is from genome assembly GCA_026391595.1 of Bacteroidia bacterium. Lineage (GTDB taxonomy): Bacteria > Bacteroidota > Bacteroidia > Bacteroidales > VadinHA17 > LD21. The sequence goes on along the minus strand of JAPLDY010000070.1, from coordinate 13,265 downwards.
AACCATTTTTCGTTGACAGCTTTTACACCGGCGATTGCGTATGGTTCGCATATAACCAGCTTCACGTTTGGAAGAGCCTTCTTTGTTCTTTCCAGGAGCGCAATAAAATCATTACGGTAAATTTCGATCGTTCCGTTGTAACTGCCATTCAGCTTATGCCAGAAATCATTTACTCCTATCAGGATACTCAGCACATCGGGCTTCAGGTCAATACAGTCCTTATCCCATCGTTCAGCAAGCTGATAGACCTTATTTCCTGATATACCTTTATTATATACCTTCAGGTTAAGTTCGGCATACTCTTCAAGAAGCTGTACGGCCGTCAGCATGGCATAACCTGTTCCAAGGGCCTTCGGATTGTTGAATCCTGTTTCATCCCTGCTCCTGCCGGCGTCGGTAATTGAGTCGCCCTGGAAAAGTATGGTCTGGTCTTTCAGGAGCTCAATTTTCTTCTTGCTCTTTTTCGGAACAGAAGCAGAAATTATTTCAGGAATGCTTATTGCGGCAAGAGTGCCCAGGGCAGCTTTTTTAAGAAAGCTCCGGCGTGAATTGTACTGTTTTTCCATGTGTCTATATTTTTTTTCGTTTAACTGATTTTCGCCATATAAACTCTTCTTCGATATTTATTTTTGTCAAACCTTTTTTTGTTTTTTTCTCTATTTCATTAACAAGAAGCCTGACAGCTTCGAGTCCCAGTTTCCTTGGATCCTGATTAATTACCGTAAGCTGAGGATTAAAAAAGTCAGTGATTTCATTGAAGCCATATCCGAATATACCAATATCTTCCGGGATTTTAAGCCCGGCCTCCTTTACAGCTTTATAGGCGCCAAGGGCTACCCTGTCATTTACTGTAAAGATGACCTCAGGCAGATTCCCAGAACTATTTAGTTTTTTAAATGACTCGTATCCGTCGTTCACCTCAAAGCCACCCTCAATGATCCATTCTTTTCTGACCGGAATTTTATTTTTTGAAAGGGTTTCAATAAATCCTTCAGTCCGCGCCTTACCGATATTTGTTGCTGAAAATCCTGAGAAGCTGGCTATTCTGGTATATCCCTCCTGTATGATCCTGTTCAGCGAGATTGCAGCTCCCTGTTTATCGTTAAATACCACTCTGGAGAATTTCATGTTTTCAAAAGCCCTGTCAAAAAACACAAGCGGGATTTTCATTTTCCCTGCCGTTGTAAATATCTGTTTGTCTGTTGTTTCCTGTGAAAGACATACAAGCAGCCCATCTACCCTCATTCCGATTAGGTTTTCGATATTCTGTTTCTCTATATTTTCTTTCTCACGGGAGACCGTAAGGATTACATGGTAATTATGCTCAGTGGCATAATCGATCATTGTATCTACAACAAAGGAGAAGAAACTGTTCTCCAGGTCAGGAACAACAATTCCGATGGTAAAAGTCCTTCGTGAATTGAGCTGGCGGGCAATCAGGTTTGGAACATATCCCATCTTCCGGGCTGTTTCAATAATTTTCTTCTTCATTGCCGGGGAAATGTCGGGATGATCACGTAATCCCTTTGAAACCGTGACCCTTGAAACATTAAGCTTTTTTGCAATATCAGATTGTCTGATGTTAACCACTTTTTAAGGAATAAATATATCTTATAGAGTTGCGTGTTATTCCGTGCAATTACTCTTCATATTTCCATCAATCTATTTTCAATCCGGCCATTGTCTGTTGTAAAGCAGGCATAAGCAACTATCGAATACCGGCGACAGCATCTACACTTTTGTCAGGTTTATACGAAACAACCTGAATAACAGCTTCTTTGAGATCAGGAGAGAGAGCAGTTATACGGATATTCCCGCTTTTTGCAGTAGCCTGGATCACGGCTAGTGCCAGTCCGTTAAATGCATTTCGCTGCCTGCTTTTCATCGGCGTTTTATCCTGTGGATTACCATTATCGCTCCCTATCAGGATCCCTTCGCCTTCGACCTTAAATTCTACAGAATTATTTGCATTTGGAACGACCAGTCCATCCTTGTCGATTATTTCAACTTTTACATTTACAATATCCTGCATATCAGCATTTATTCTATCTCTGTCAGTTGTCAATCGGATTGCTTCAGGAGATGAAGTTGTCCGCACCTCTTCTACGATGATTTTACCATTTTTCCGGCCAATCGCTTTAAGGGTACCAGGATCATACGGAACATCCCATGAAAGATGCAGATCAGAAGTCGTGGGTGGAATATATGGACTCGCATATCCATTCCAGGATTTCGAATGACCCTGCTGAGGAAATACATAGGATTTTTTACCAAATGACTTTCCATTAAGGAAAAGTTCTACAGTGTCGCAATTTGTATATGCAATTACAGGAATAACTTTCCCTTCATTGCCCGACCAGTTCCAATGAGGCAGAAGGTGAACCATTGGTTTTTTTGTCCATTGGCTCTGATAAAAATAATAGCCGTCTTTTGGAAAGCCGCAAAGATCTATTACACCGGAACTTGAATTCTTATTCGGCCAGCCGGCTTCACCAAGATAATCTATTCCCGTCCACATAAAATCACCAATTACATAATCATTCACTGAAGTAAATTTCCATAGCTGCTCAGCCTGGATCATCCCCAGTCTGTAATCTCTTGAACGGCCGGGTCTTCTGTCTGACTGGTCAGTCCCAACAGAATATTGTCCGCGAAGACCACCTACTGAAACATTTTCCGTTCCTATCATTTTCCATTCCGGATGATCATGCCGGTCAATGCTGTAATATAACTCCCTCCGTTCAAACCAGCGGTCAACATAATTATAACCGACAATATCCAGCATTTCAAGAAAAGGAAGTTTTGCCGGACCGTCACCGGCAGCGATCCTGTCATTTGCCTGAGTAACTGGACGAGTCGGATCTTCCCTGTGAAACGTTTCAATTAATTTCAGGAGCACTTCACTGCCGTTCTCAACTACCTGATCAGGCACTTCATTACCGGCGCTCCATATCACAACTGAAGGATGATTCCTGTCCCTGTGGATCATGGAAACCAGATCAGACTGTGAACATTCTGCAAAATATTTATGGTATCCATATTGTATCTGACCTTTCGCCTCAACCCATTCATCGAAAGCTTCATCCATAACCAGGAATCCCATCTTATCACAAAGGTCAAGAAATTCGGGAGCCGGCGGATTATGTGACGTCCGGATGGCATTACACCCCATATCTTTTAATAGCTGTAACCTCCTTACCCACGCCTGTTCGGGCACTGCCGCGCCCAGGCAACCTGCATCGTGATGGAGACACACTCCATTCATCTTAACATGGTTCCCGTTAAGGAAAAATCCTTTATCCGTATCAAAATCTATCTTGCGAATACCAAAGGTCGAAATGTAGTTGTCAATAGATCTTGTTCCCTCCAGCAGAACTGAATGCAATGTATATAAAGATGGTGTTTCAGTAGACCATAATTCAGGTGAATCAACTTTGATGGATTGTTCAACCTCGGTTTTGCCGGATGGAGCAATAGTCAGAGGTGTCTCTGTAACCGCAACCTCCTTACCTGAGCTGTTTCTTAAGACCGATCTTAAAACAGCTTTCTTACTGACCTTCAGACTGTTTTCAATTGAAGTGCGAACTTCAACATTTGCAGAGATCGATTCAGTTTGTGGAGTTGTAATGTAAGTTCCCCATTGGGCAATATGCACAGGTCCGGCTATATTCAGCCACACGTGGCGGTATATTCCGGAACCTGAATACCACCGGCTGTTGGGCTGAAGGGAATTATCGACCCTTACAGCCAATATGTTCTCCCCTCTCTTAATATAAGGAGTAAGGTCATAATAAAAACCTGTATAGCCATAAGGATGTTTACCCAGATGCTGTCCGTTTATCCAGACATCGCTGTTCATATAAACACCATCGAATTCAATCCAGAATTGCTGATCTTTTGATATTGAGGATATAGTTAAATGTTTACGGTACCACCCTATGCCTGCCGGAAGATAACCGCCAGGGCCTTTCGTAATTGCATCTTCCTTAAACTCGCCTTCGATGCTCCAGTCGTGAGGAAGATTAAGTGTCTTCCATTTCGCGTCATCAAAGTTCTGCTTTTCAGCACCGGCAACATCTGAATTGATGAACTTCCAATCTCTGTCAATCAGCAAATGCTGGCGGGGTTCCGGTACTGACGACCAGACATTAGAATTAGAAATGTGGATCAGTATAAGACTGAGAAGGATAGCGTACCTTTTCATAGCTTTTTTTTAGAATAACCTTGCACTCATTAAGCCCTGGACCTGATTCTGTTATTATTTCTTAAACTCGATTTTAAATCCTATAACCTGCCATGCGGGAAGTGCAGACGGTTTTTTAATCACCATTCCGGATTCTGTCTGCGACCATTTTAGCTTCAGATTGCTTCCTAGCATTCTAACAGAGCCCACCGGAGATGAGGTGAATTTTGAACTTTTGGCAAGCGATTTAATCAGGATATCTCCGGAAGGAGTCCCCAGGCAAAAAGCATAGAGTATTCCATCTTTTGTTGTAAAACGAATATCCTTTGAATTGAATTTATAGTTTTCGTTGAATCTCCCTGGCTTGACTGCCCTTGCCTCCGGTGATTTTTCGCCATAGGTCTTCCAGGGGCGGGTGCCATAAATACCTTCACCGTTTGCAGCGGTCCACACTCCTATCCCGTCAAGTATCTGGAGCATATCAGGTTCAAGATCACCCTCGGGTGTCTGAACTACATTTATCAGAAGGTTTCCGTTCTTGCTTACGATATCAACCAGCATCTGTATAACCTCATTTGCAGTTTTGTATTTCTGCCCGGTGCGGTAATACCAGTCGCCGATAGAAGTGTCTGTTTGCCAGGGGTATGGGCTTACAGTGTCAAGAACGCCGCGCTCGACATCCTGCACCCATTTCCCTCCTGATTGCTGCTTGCACGTGTAAACCACGCCAGGGGTTCCGTTGTTCTTTGTTATATCCTGATTATAGTAGTGTGCGATAAGACTGCGTCCGACATCTTCAAAAGGCATCTGGCTGTCTGAATAGAGAAGATCAGGGTGATAATTATCTATCAGCTCTTTTATGCTGCTGAACCATTCGATCTGAAAGACAAGGTTGTTTGTAAGCCATCCCTTATCATCAGTAGTTGCAGGGGCATGATACAGATCGTTGTATTTCGGATCAGCGCCGTCATAGGGCACACCTGCCTTCGGACCCTGCTTGTCAGCCAGATGAGCAGTCTGGAACCAGGTGTAGCTGGCTCCGAGATGTTCTGAAACGCCAAACTTCATTCCCTGTTTTTTTGCTGCCTCCTGCCATAAGCCGACAACATCCTTTTTTGGGCCCATATTTACGGCATTCCACTTATGTATCTTAGAGTCCCAAAGGAAAAAATTATCATGGTGTGTACCCATGCTTACAAAATACTTTGCTCCGGTTTTTTTATAAAGTTCCATCAGTTTATCCGGATCCCATTTCTCTGCCTTCCAGAGAGGTATGATATCCTTATATCCGAAAACGGAGGGGTGTCCATAATGTTCCAGGTGATACTTATAGGCATCACCGCCCTCCTGGTACATTCGCTTTGCATACCAGTCTCCCTGGCGCGGCACAGCCTGTGGGCCCCAGTGTGCCCAGAATCCAAGTTTTGCATCGCGGAACCAATCGGGATACTGGTACTGAATAAATGAATCATCTGAAGGCTTATAGGGTCCTTCAGCAATAGGGAGTTTTCCCTTCTGTGCAGTCAGAGTCAATGACAGGATCATTGCCAGCAGGCTCGACATGCTTAATTGTTTGAAGAGGTTCGTTTTCATAATCTCTAAGCTTTTAAATTTTTAATTTTATGTTTTGTCTTTTATCTTTTTAGTATCTGACTTTTATCCTTACAGCTCCCTGAACAGGTCTCTCTGATACAACGATTACATAACCACCACCGCTGCCCGATGTTATTGCGCCCGGATAATATGGAAAATATTTTGTTTCCATTTCATTCATAACCCACTCAGGTACAGTGAGAGGTAATATTTTCTTCCAGGAGAGGAAAGTATCCTTAACTGCTTTACCCAACCCTGTTACATCTTTATTAAGAATGGCTTCCCAGCAATTGTCGCCGGATTTCCCAAGTTCTTTCACATAAGGCTCCTCAAGGTTCATAACCTTAAGGGGATCGTATCCGTCAGGACGTGGTTCAAGAGGAACGAGATGCAGCACCTCTGACAGCCATTCACAGGTCGCGGGATCGATTGTCGAATCGATTTTTTCGGGCCAGTAGCCGCCATTGTAAAACAACCTGTTTATTCCGGGATACAGAAGCCCGATATGATCCTGGGAGCCTGATATATATTTTTTGCCCGGAGGATTTTCTGCACCAAAGAGCAGCTTTGCGTTCTGCCTGTGATCACCTTCGGGATACCTGTCGCCCCATATCTCAATGCCCACTTTCCTGGAGCTTGTTGCAAGACCCGAACGGTCATTGAAATCGATCGTCGGCCATATCTGTGCTACCACGACTGATCCCGGATGTATCCCGGATACCCATGGCTGATCGATCCATCCGCCGGCCAGACATAACCGGAAAGGGAACCTGAGATCTCTTTTGGTACCTGAACTTGAGCGGGCCGGAAGACCTGGTTCCGGGATCCTGTCCAGAACGATATACTCTATTCCCAGCTTCGTGCAGAGTTTTACCTTATCAGGAGTATGGCCTTCATGATTCACAACAAAGATATCGGGTTTGATCCTTTCAAGGTCTGGTTCAAAATCAAGCATTCCCAGTCCGGTTGCAAGAAAAGCATCGTGAACATATCTTATTGATTTAACGATATATAACCGTTCCTCTTCAGAAAAGACTGGTTTTTTCCCTTTCAGAAAAAGAAGATTCTCATCCCTTCCGATACTGACATATAAATCGCCATAAGTCGAAGCCGTCTTAAAAAATGCTATGTGCCCGCCATGAAACAGGTCATAACAACCGCTCACAAAAACCTTTTTTCTGCCCATCAACAGCGTTGTTTACTTATTGAAACGGTTAACTCCTTTTTTCTCTCTTTTCTGATTTGACATTTCTTCCTTTATCCAGTCGTATGTTTTTTTCATTCCTTCTTTCAGTGGTATTGAAGGTTCCCATCCAAGATATTTCCTGATCAGAGTATTTTCACTGTTTCGTCCACGAACTCCCTTTGGCGCATCGGCATCATATTTCCGTTCCATCTTAAAACCGGCTATTCCTTCAACAATATCAACAAGCTGATTTATAGATACCATTTCACTGCTGCCCAGGTTAAGCGGTTCAATTATGTCGCTGTACATAATGGCCTGAATCCCTTTGATGCAGTCATCAATATACATAAAGCTCCTGGTCTGGTGGCCGTCGCCCCAGATAACAATCTCTTTCCTGCCTGTCATCTGAGCGTCGATTGCTTTACGGCAGATCGCAGCAGGAGCCTTTTCCCTTCCACCATCGTATGTCCCGTGAGGTCCGTAAACATTATGAAATCTTGCGATCTTTGTTGTAAGTCCGAAATCTTCACGGAAATGACGGCACATTCTTTCGCTGAAAAGCTTTTCCCATCCGTAACCATCTTCAGCCAGGGCAGGATAAGCATCTGATTCCTTGAGACCGGGATTATTGGTATCTGTCTGTTTATCCCCGTTATATACACAAGCTGATGATGCATAGAAGAACCTGTCAATACCGCACTCCTTTGCAGCAATAAGAAGGTGGGTATTGATGAGGACGCTGATCATACAGGCAGCTTTATTGTTTTCTATAAAGCCCATTCCTCCCATGTCGGCGGCCAGATTGAAAACCTCATTATAACCATTTACAGCCTTAAAACAGTTTTCCCTTAGACGCAGGTCAAGGACCAGGTTATCAGCTCCTTCAGCAATCTGGTACCACTCGTTCAGAGGCTTTATATCTACCGCCCTTACAGTATTACCTTTCCTGATAAGCTCTTTTACAAGATGTCCACCAATAAATCCACCGGCGCCTGCCACAACAATCTTTTTCATAATCCTTAAATTTTTACGATTTACTTACACGATAACTTTCGCGATTACTTTAAAATATAAAAATAATAAAATTTTACTTCAGTCCTATCCCCTGTATAAATAATTTGCTCTAATCAGCAATCGCCTGGTATACAAGAACCCTGAACTTATCAATAATTTTTTCGGTCCAGTAATTATCAACCTGCGATAAGAAGATCCCGACCATATCTTCTTTCGGATCAACCCAGAATCGTGTATAGAAAGCCCCGTCCCATCCATATATACCGATTGATTCCAGCTCATCAAAGAGACCCCTTTCCGTTCTTATCCCGAAACCATATCCAAATTTATCACCAAGGCCATTTCGGCGGAATCCATCGCTGACCATTATATCTTTTATAGAATTAGAGGTCATGAGTTCAATAGTTTTACGGCTGAGAATACGTTTACCTTCAAGCTCACCCTTATTTAACAACATTTGTGCAAAGCGTGAATAATCGGTAGCAGTGGATACTAGTCCGGCACCACCCGAAAAATAGGTCTGGATCCCGGGATATTTAAAATACTCAGCAGCAGGAACCAGTTTGCCATCATTCCCTTTTTTATACAGAGTTGCCATGCGGGAGAACTTGACCGGCGGAAGTGTAAAATATGTATCCTGCATCTTCAAAGGTTCAAAAATTCTCGTCCTGAGAAACTCATCAAGCGGCATTTTGCTGATCACTTCAATGAGGTATCCGAGCACATCGCTCGACATGCCGTAATGAAATTCTTCACCCGGATGTGAAATAAGTGGCAGCGAACCCAGCTTTCTGATCATTTCACCAATTGTTCCTTCAGTTGGTGTGAGCCCAACGGTCATACCTGCCTCTCTGTAGTACCTTCCCTGCAGTGCATCGCCGTAAGTTATCCCTGAAGTATGATTTAGCAGGTTACGGATCGTTATCTCACTTTTAGCCGGCACAAGAATAATGCTGTCAGAAGCCGGCGACCTCATAACCACTTTAGGGTTCTTAAACTCAGGGATGAATTTTGAGACAGGATCAGTAAGAAGGAATTTACCCTCCTCATAAAGAGTCATTAAGGCAACTGAGGTAATGGCTTTCAACATTGAGGCAATCCGGAAAATGGCATCATTGGTCATCTCCTTTTTCGCTTCAATATCTTTCATACCGAAAGACTTAAAGTATACCACCTTTCCGTGACGTACGACCATGGTTACCATTCCGGGCATCTTGCCATTCTGAACATAATCGTTCATTGCAGCATCAATACGTTTCAGCCGTTCAGATGAAAGACCTTCTTTTTCAGGTTGTTCAGATTGCAGTAACTGACCTGAAGCATAAAAGCAGGCAGACAGCAAGATTGATATAACAAATATCCGCTTAAAGATATTCTCCAAAAAACTGATTGATTTCATTTTAATTCTTTTAAGAAAGACATTCCCGGAATTTCATAAAATGATTGCCGGCTAATTAATTTCATTATTTATTATCTAATTTTCGACAAAGAAGAGTGCTGATACCGGATCAAGATCCAGTTTTGCAATGGTTACGGTTTCTCCTTTTACATTTTCCTTTTTTAATTCCACACTATGTCTTTCCCCTGTATGCGGGTTCCATAATCCGAGGTTTTTATCTCCCCTGAAAGCGACAGTTGTGGTAACCGGGTTATCTGAGGAGTTTGAGAAATAGTATATGTTCTTGTTTCCCTTCACTTTATGCAGATATGTCAGAGCCCCGTCATAAGCAATATTCATTTTTACCGGCCACACCGGAGGAGCCTGTATATCAACATCCTTTACAGGAATAACCTCTTTAAGTATAGCAGCTAATATATTATAGTATGGCTGAGGAACAAAATATCCACGGCCTCCTGATTTATTGGTGTTCTTGAAATAACTTGTAAAATCATCAGTAACAATTGTTATTTCCGTTGTCATCGGCTTATCTTCAGAGATCCCAAATATTTCAGTAATGATGCCGTGTAATTCTTTATCCCTGTTAAATTCTGCCGACTTTTTCGGGAGCATGCTTGTAGCTATCACAGTCCCTCCGCTTCTATAGAACTCGAGCACTTTCTTAGCAGCTTCTGCTGAGAATGTGTCACCACCCGGCAGGATAATCACCTTATAATCTTCATAGTTCACTTTGTTATTTAACCTTAGCTCTTTCTGGTTGACGGTACATTTCTCAATCAGCACTTCGGGATGGAGATATGTATAATCGAGCCTGAGCGACCTGAACAGTGTTTCTCCAAGATTCATATAATCAATTTCCGGAGGGATTATTCCTCCTTCATAGGCATAGTACATATCAGGGGCGCTACCTGCACGGCTTGCTGTCGGTGGGCCGGAGAAGCTATAGGCTGATTGCAGCGCAGCAACAGGATATACCACCGCTATATCTGCAATATGCCTGCCACCCTGAAGCATGTAACATGAACGACCCAGGAACTGATCCATCAAAGGGGTTTTTCCGGTCACGGAAAGCTGAATATTGACCCCCATTGCGAGCTGGTCAAGTGCCACCCTCATGGCAATAGTGTTTGATATTGTCCGGTAAGCTGCATAAGTTTCTGTTATCACTTCCGGACGGTCATAATTGTATGCTGCTGAAGTAACAATTTTGTAGGCGACATTTGTTCTGCCTGCAAAATAAATATCGTCCAGCCCGGGGATCTGCTGATATTTAAATGCTTTCATCAGGTCGCCGTTAACACCTACAGGATTTCGGGTCTCCTCCTGGTCGAGATGGCCGCTTAATTTTATTCCATGGGCGGCACACCATTCAGCCATCTGCCCGATATAATTTTCAGCGAACATGTCAGCACGAACACCGTGCAGGGCATTCCTGGCGGCTGCAGTTTCCGGACCAATATCATACCACAGCGCAGGATACCAGATCATTGGCGAGAAGTGATACTTCTTTTCAAATTCACTATTGAAACTCTTTGTCCACATACGTCCATCTGAAAGGTGCATGGCAGGTTCATCATAAATAGTCCTTTTTATGACAGTTCCGAAGTACTCTTTAAGATGCGTATAATAAGGATCAAAATTTAAAGCAAGATATTTTGCAACTGCCTCTTTGGAAAGATAATCGACAAAGCCGCCTTTCTGTGAATTAGGACGAAATTCAGAATTTAGCCAGAAACCCATCAGCTTCCAGTTACCTCTTGGTATCTTGCACTGAATCAATTTATTATCTGATATACTTTTGCTTACATCCTTTCTTTCATATGTATCTGTATTCATAAGAACTGCTCCGACATAGATACCATCTTTCGGGATCTCCAACACAGCTTTAGCCGGCCCTGCAATATTTTTTTCAATTATTTCCAGGCTCTTTGCCGCATCTTCAGGGTATTTTGAATAAAATTGTCCGCCAACAATTCCGCTGGGATAATTCCATTCGTCATATAGCGTGCTGACGGGGAAATTATGTTTCAGACCTTCCTCTATTGCCAGCTTATAAATCCGGAAATACTCTTCACTAAGGTATGCTACTCCCGCATCACCTGGCTTGCGCCTTGATGCCGTCATGTATGCTTCAGACAATCCGGTTGTCGGCCCGCCTCCGGGACCAAGGAGGGTTGATCCCCACGATTTTGTTTCAGCCCCTGAACGGATGCTTCTTACTGCTGAAGAATCGGTCAGATTGTTCAGTCCGAATCCACCCCAGCGAACACCCCTGAACTCTGCAGGAGGATTGCGAAACAAATCAAAATCGGGAACGTCAGAAGATGATGGAGTAACCTGAGCTTTGCCTGAGAAACATGTTCCGAACATCAGGAACAGAGTCCCGATAAGACAAAAGGAATTCAGAGAGCCCGATATCTTTCTCATAAAATTGTTTTGTCAGTTTTCGACACTATGGTATCAGGGACCGAGAAAGTAAAATGTGTTCTGAAATTTAACACATTCCGGAGTACAAACTCCGGAACTCCATCTGCATGCTGTGCCCTGACATGCATAAAATCTGCATTTTTAACATCATTGAGAGAGAATGCCGGGCGTGCCTCTTCACCGTCGTAACTCACCCGGACATTGTTAAATTCTATCCCGTCGACATGTCTTATATAAAATCCATACGCTGGAGTGGAACCGAACATTCCAGGTTCGGGGTAGCCATTTTCACGCTCCTGAGGTTCAATGGCCGCCATTTCCTTGGATCCCCCTCCGGTGCAGTAAATCTGTATATTGCTAAGCTGGACATCTTCAATGTCAAAACCGGGAATACCGCTAATGATTGAACAATAGTTGGGTTTTGTATCGTAAGCCACAATATTGCTGATAATTATCCTCCGCAGCTTACCCACCGGCACGCCTTCAGGTCCGCGCATACGGCTTCCCAGACGAAGAAAAATAGGAGCGCTGATGATGTTGCGCATGGTGATATTGGTTATTGTAACATCCTCCAGGAGAGCACCATCCACTGCCTCCAGAGCCAATCCCTGACAGCTTTCGAAGGTACAGTTCGAGATGGTCACATTCTTGAAGCCGCCGCCATTCGATTCCGTACCAAATTTAATGCGACCTGTAAAATTGGCCCTGTAGCCGGTGCCAATGGGTTTATATGTATCATTGAGTACGGTCCCTTCCTCGAACCCTCCGGAAACCCAGCAATTGGTGATGTTCACATCTTCTGTAGCTCTGGCATATCCAAGCCCGAAGGAACTCTTCAGACAAATTGCATCATCCCAGGGAGAATTCACATAGCAATTGGATACCCTGACATTGCGGCAGCAGTCAATATCCATCCCGTCGCGGTTTGTGTCAATTTTAAGATTATCAATTGTAAGATTATCAACGCCTGTGGCCAGAATACCGAAATGCCCCCCATGCAAAATTGAGAAATCACGCAAAATGACGTTATGGCAATTCTTCAAGCCTATAGCTTTATTCCCCAATGAATTGGGAAGATTGTCCTGACGCAGAAAGCGGGTGAGTCCTTTTCCGTAGATCAAACCGGGGCCCAGAATGGAAATATTCTCAAGATCCTCGCCCCATATTAAGCTGTTATGCCAATGGCTGTGTCCGAAATCCTGATATTTGTATTTGTCACCCCATTCATTTGGCTCTGCTTTATCATAAGCAGTAGTATCCTGAATTGCCTCGATGATGGCTCCCTGATCGAGATAGAGGGCTATATTGCTTTTCAGCCGGATTGATCCCGACAAATAAGTACCTGCAGGAAAGAATACGGTTCCTCCTCCCGCTTTTGATGCAGCTTCAATAGCTTTATTTACCGACGGAGAGTCAAGCTGAACACCATCTCCCTTGGCACCATAGGCACGAACATTGAACAC
>JAPLDY010000248.1 GCA_026391595.1 Bacteroidia bacterium | reverse complement strand
TACCCTGATTAACCGGAGTGAAACTTTTAAGCATTTTATAAATCTTGATAATCTAGAACTCAAGCAAGCGGCCTAAAATCACTTGCGAAACTTAAATTATATACTCTTTAAATTTTAGTTACCTATCTGACCGGAGATATTTCTATGACTCTGACCATATTTGGCTTCATTAATTCAGTTCGTTTGATTTGCTTGCCCTCCTTTGCAAGAGGAACTCTTTTCTGAGGCGTGATTTCTGTCACCTCAAATTTATCTGAGAGAAGACCATATCTGGCGGGGTTAATGGTGTAGGAAAATGGTATTTCCCTGTCGGTATAATTGGCTATGAATACAGCCAGATCCCCATCTTCAGACTGCCATAACCTGGCCTCAACAGATGGTACTTTACCTTTATGTACGCCTCCTTCACTGAATTCTTCCTCAAAATCCGGAACAGGATTTGTCGGAGTCAATGGTTCCCATAGACTTCCAAAGGTGTGGTATTTCTGGGTAACCATCCGCAGCTTTGCACACTGTAAAAGGAAATCAGCCTTTGCTGCGAACTGTGGCCGGCGGAAGAGGTCAAAATTCATCCATCCGACTTGTTTCCCGTCTATAAAGCCCTGCCCCACAGCGTAATTAAACAGCTGGTTGCTCTTAGTGAAATCACAAACACTCCCATAAAACAAGGTATAGCCTGAATAGACAACCTCCTGCAGCGGAATTTCGTTTTCAGATGGTCCGGCAGTGTACAGGTTGGAAGAGACAAGGTCAAAGAATATCTCGTTGGCAGCTTCTGATGTGATTACAGCGCTGCGGCCATTCTGATGAGCTACATTGAGGGTTTTCTGATAGAATTCACGCCATCCGTCGGCCCAATATCTACCGCCACCCAGAGGGTGAAGATGGTCTTTGTTGAAACACAGCTCATGAGAATTACATGAGACTTCATCGACATAAATACCATTAGTACCATAAAAACCTATAATGCTGTCAATCAGAACTGTCATTGTCTGATGCCAGGGTACCTGGCTCGGGCACATCGGAGTTAGTCTTCCGGCCCCATCCCAGTAGAATTTCTGTCTCAGGCCGCCTTCCTCATCTTTTATAGCATAAGGATCGTACCTGTACCAGTCGGCAGTTTTACTGTCAGCGCTTAATGCGTTGATATAAGGTACAATGACTGCCCCTGAATCCACAAGCTCTTTTACACGTTCCTTAAATCCGGGCTGGGGAGGAAGAAAGTGCGGGTAATCGTTATCAAATAAGGTCCTATGCCAACTGTACCAGTGGAAGGCAATTGGTACGCCCGCCTTCTTCATGAGATTTAAAAATGGCAGATTCATTTCATGCGGGTCACGGCTGTCAGATGCCCATGTGAATGGATTCATCATGTTTTTATTAACACTATCCGGAAGATCCCAGACCCATGCATCCCGGATCCAGAAACCAATATTTATAGCTGATTTGGGAAAATCAGGTCGCTGAGAGATGGGACCTTTACTTGTCCATACCTGCTTAAGAGCCCAGTTTCTGTAACGTTGAGCCGCCTCAAGCCATCCTCCCTGATAGGGTCCGAATGCCACAGCATAATGATCAGGAAGATCAGATCCGGTAACTCCCATATTTTCAGGGTATCTGATCAACGCCAAAGTTTTTTTCCTGGAATCAACACTGAAATCTTTTGCCCTTGATTCGCCATCGATGCTGGAGAAATATACTGCATTGGAGCCTGAGTTGAAAGACATGAACTGCATTGGGAAAAATCCCGACGGGGATCGGGTTTTAAAGGATCCTGTCCAGTTTTTTAAAAGAGTACCGCCGGCTGCGCAAACGGGCATGGCAACATCGTAGCCTCCTTCCGAAGGGAATCCGTTTACTGAAGGGCAGGCAACCTCCCAAAGGCCCCAGTAATCAGACAGATTCCGGACGAGTATTCTCCATTTTGCTATGCCGTCTGAATTTGGAAGTTCAATGGTGACCTCTACTGAAACTATATTGTCTTCTTCCCAAAATCTCATATTATTCCACTGAAGAACAGCGATCTGATCGCCATTGGGCCTTTTGTACAGTTTAATATAGCTGCATGGTTTATAATTATTATTTATCCTTGGCCTCATGGCGCCTTTGCCAAATGCTATTTCCCATAACAGATGTTTACCTTCAACCTCTTGTATGTGATTGAAACCTGTTTGTGAGTTTATGCAGTCAGGTTAGAAATAGTATTCAATTTAAATAATTTATGTTCTTTATTTACAACTTAATTAGTTGTATTTTAAGATGTTAAAATATAATCTCATTTTGTACAAGATATGCAAAAAACTATTATTCCTGTAATGAAACTAAATCTTATTTTGTAAAAAAGTATTTAACTGATTTCAATAAAATCCCGGGTGAAGAAAATAATCCTGACTTGCAGTGCGGTTAGCAATCAAAGAAATAATAACTATGCCCTTTATATTTTTAAATTTGATATTAATAACCTTATAAACATAATAATGTTGATTTCTTTGTGAAACTTGGTGCCTTTGCGTCATAGCCAAAAAAAATGACAAAAAATTGTAAATATAAATCCTTATTGCTGTTATCCATTGTATTGTTTTCATGCACAAATACGAATGATCGCGGCAAACCTATTGCAAAAGATATTCAGGAGCAGACTATTCCGGACTGGTTCAAATATGGCAAGTTTAGTATGTTTATCCACTGGGGGCCCTATTCAGTGCTGGGCGGGGAATGGAACGGAAAACGGATTGCGCAGGGAGATATTGCCGAGTGGATCATGGAGCGGTTTCATATCCCTGTTGAAGAGTACCGCAAAGTTGCTGCCACTTTCAACCCGGTGCAGTTTAATGCCCGGGAATGGGTCGCCCTTGCAAAGAATGCAGGCATGAAGTACATCATAATAACTTCAAAGCACCATGATGGTTTTGCTATGTTCGATTCAAAGGTAAGTGATTACAATATAGTTGATTACACTCCTTTCAGGAGAGATCCTCTCAAAGAATTGTCTGAAGCCTGTGCCGGGGCCGGGATCAAATTCTGTGTGTACTATTCCCATCGTGAGGACTGGGAAAATCCTTATGCCTATGGAAATACCTGGGATTTTGATTCTTCCCAGACCAGCCTGGATACGATGCATTATCCTGTTTTGTTCCGGAAATACCTTGATGAAAA
>JAPLDY010000247.1 GCA_026391595.1 Bacteroidia bacterium | reverse complement strand
AATAACCACAAGATGGTTTAATGAAAAAACCAAAACTACAATAATGGATGGCATTAAAAATATTAATGATGGTATAGCCGTGGCTAATAATCTTCCAAAAGAATTATATCCAAAAATAACTATCCTGGGAAGTGTTAATGCAGTTGTTAATAATGAAGGTATGGTAAATAAAATCAATACAGCACTTACAAAAGTAATTGACCCCAAGTGTATAATTTCAAATAAGCCTGCTATTATGGCTTCAGAAGACTTCTCTCTTTTATGTATTGAAAATTCAAAAACAGTTTATGATTATATATTTGTAGGTATTGCAAATATTGAAATGTCAACTAAAGCAGAACAAGAAGGTAAAGAATATCCATTTATTTATCACAATGGAAACTTTCAAGTTGATTTAACGGCTATCCCTTTAGGAACAGCAATTGGTACGATTGCTTTATTGGAGATGTTTAAAAAGTAAATGACCACTTCAAAAAAAAGGTCTGAAAAGACTTAACATAAATAACAAATCGTCAAGTAATTAACTCCGTCAAAGGAAGATCAACTTACTTCGGTGAAAGATGGTCAGAGCCAATGGCTTTCTAATGCAATTTGGGAAACTTAGATTACAGCAGGTTCTCCTCCATCAGACTCTCTTGATGTTGCAACAAGATATTATATGGCGAACTAAGTTTGACTATGACCATTTATTGGTGTAACTTTCATCAATATTGTTGACTCACAGATTTAAATGAAAGGAGGATTTTAAATGACTTATCAAAACAAAACATTATCCACGAGTCGAAGGTTATTTCTCACCAAAAGCATCCCTACATGTGCATTTGCATGTTTGGGACTATCACGATTAGCTGAAGCTGCTAGCACATATGAAAGTAATCTGGAAATGGATCCAGCTAACAAGTTCAATAAAAAGGTTGGCTGGACCTACGAGGAAGCTTATCTTTGGAGGGCTCAACTTATTGCAGACAGAATAAATCGAATCTCAAAATATTTGGGACGGGAGAATCTGATAGAAGCACTTAAAAAATCGACTGAAGAATACTACAGATCCATAGTGACTTATAAACCAGAAAATACTCTTCAGGATTTTGTTAAACCATTTTACACTGAAAAAAGTTATAAGGCAATTCTCACTTGTGAAGTTATAGAGAACCGAGAAGACTATGTTTTGTTCAGATTTACAGAATGCCTGAATGCTAAAGTTTTTAGAGAGTTAAATGCAGCTGATATTGGGTACGCTACATTCTGTCATGGTGATGAGGCCTGGGTAAGTGCATATAATCCAAAGATTAAGTTTATAAGAACTAAAACGCTAATGGAAGGTAATGATTGTTGTGACCATTGCTATAGAATGGGAAAATGAAAGATTCACAAATTCAATTTCTGACTATTAACAAATGCATCAGGGGTATATTAAATTTTCTGCCTGTTAGTGATGGACATCAATAAAATCTCAGCGTTATTGTTTTTCAATACGAAAATCCTGTTGCTGACCTCAAACCTCCTGGAACCTGGAACGAAGTGTAAAATCCGTCCTTCTTTGACCACCTCAAAAGGAGGTCTGATAACACTAAACATACATATCGAAACAACAAGTATCTAACTCAAGAGTTTAGGTGGTCAATTTGAACTGCCAAATGGTCAGTATAGGTTCCAGATTTAATATTTTCATCAATTTACTT
>JAPLDY010000244.1 GCA_026391595.1 Bacteroidia bacterium | reverse complement strand
GAAATTGACCTTTCAAATATATTGGACTATCTTTATAAAAATTGGGAAAGAAAAGTTGCTGCAAATTTCATTAACTTGACTGACAATTTTATTAATCAAATCTTCATAAATCCAAAACAATTTCCAGTAATACATAAAAGAAAAGGAATTCGTAAATGTGTCTTAACCAAACACAATACCCTCTTCTACCGAGATAAGAAATCAACGGTGGAAATCTTGAGAATTTATGACACAAGACAGGATCCAAATACTATGACTTTTTAAACGGGCTCGAAAACCTAACACGGACAATAAAGTAAATAAACTCGTCACGGTTTTTGCTGGTCCACTGCTCTTTAAATAGGGTTTGGTGAAAAAGTTATAAACAATTGATTGTTAATAAATTACAAACATTTTCTATTGATTAATTGCATGTTTTTTGTATCTTTCTATCAGAAAACCATGCAGTTATGATCAGATATACCTCGCAAAACCAAATGACCATCGATGAGTTTAAAACCCCGTTCCAGGTAAAGCTGGATAAGGGAAACAGATGGATAAGACTTGGCGAATCACTACCTTGGGATGCCCTTGCAAGCATCTATTACCGGTCGATGAGCCCTGACATGGGGGCGCCAGCGATTGATGCCAGGATCGTGATTGGCGCCATGATAATAAAGCACAAACTGAACCTGGATGACAGGGAAGCCATAGAGACAATCCGGGAGAATATGTACATGCAATACTTTCTTGGTTTGAAAGAATACACATATGAGGATGTATTCGAAAGGTCACTCTTCACAACACTTCGTTACCGTTTGGGCGCTGACAAGTTTGATGCCATGACACGCCAGATCATACTCCGCTCGGAAGGGAAAAACGCCAGGGCCGACAGGGATCTTAATGATCCGGGCGATGATGTCCCTTCAGGTAAAGTGGAACACGGGGCAGAAGAAGCAGGTTCATCAGCGGACGAAATTCCGGAAGGGAAGGTGACCAGAGCAAAACCAGCAAGGAACAAAGGTAAACTGATAGTTGACGCCACGGTTGCCGATCAAATGATTGCACACCCGACCGATCTGGGGCTTCTTTCACGAGGCAGGGAGGAAAGTGAACGGATAATTGACGAGCTCTGCAGGGTGCTAGGCATAAAAGATAAGCCCCGTACATACAGGCGTAAAGCCCGGAGACAATACCTGAAACTGGCAAAGAACAGGAACAAGAGCAATAAAGAAATACGCAGGGGTGTAGGACAACAGCTTCGATACCTCAGACGTAACCTCAGAAGCATAGAAAAGATATTGGACGCGGCCCCCGGGATGAGTTTTCCACTTGAACACAGGGATCAGAGAATTTACTGGGTGATACAACACATATACGAACAACAGACTCAGATGTATAAAGAACATACCCATAGCATTGGCAATCGAATAGTTAATATCTATCAGCCTTATGTAAGACCCATCGTGAGAGGGAAAGACAAAGCCCAGGTAGAATTTGGGGCAAAACTGGGTGTGAGTATACAAAATGGGTATGCACGGATAAACACTCTCAATTGGGAGGCTTACAATGAAGGAATCGATTTAAAGAATCAAGTTGCAGCTTACAAAAAGTTAAATGGCTTTTACCCTGAAGTGGTAATAGCAGATAAAATATACGGAACACGCGAAAACAGGCATTGGCTTAAAGAGTTGGGTATCAGATATTCCGGTAAACCATTGGGAAGGCCATCGGTTAAAAGTCAAACTCAATACTTCAAAAGAAGACAGAAACTTGAACAAGGTATCAGGAATCAGGTTGAAGGTAAATTTGGACAGGGGAAAAACGGGTATAACCTCAATAAAATAAGGGCAAGAGCATCAAGGACTTCCGAAAGTTGGATCGCAGCTATATTCTTTGTAATGAACTTAATAAAGTTCAGCAAAGAATTATTGTCTTCATTTTTGGAGAAAGCTTCGGAATCACTTTTTTCAATTCCAGACCGAGTAAACTGGAACTGGAACTATAGAATAGCATATAAAATCTAATTACTTAATCACCAAACCCTAAATTAAATAGGGAACAAAATTTCCGAAATTGATCAGTTGAAATAATCATATTCCTAAATTAATAAATCGTTTTTACAGAAAAGGAGCAACCCTCCCAGATAACTTCCCCTTCAATGATGA
>JAPLDY010000167.1 GCA_026391595.1 Bacteroidia bacterium | reverse complement strand
CGTATGGTCGTCATTTGTTGATGGTGCCGGAATGGGACTCGGATTTACGATGGCACTTGGAATTCTGGGCGCTTTCCGTGAAATTGTCGGAAGCGGTGCAATATTGGGACATAAGTTTATCACAGGCGACGGTATTCTGGTATTTATTCTTGACCCGGGAGCATTCTGGGCGCTGGGGTACCTGATTGCTCTGATCAACAGGATAAAAAGAACATAAAACTCAATTAACATGGAATACATTTTAATAATTATATCTGCCGTATTCATTAATAATATTGTTCTTGCCCAGACGATCGGGATATGTCCTTTCCTTGGCGTATCAAACAAGATCAATACTGCATTGGGGATGGCAGGAGCCGTCGTTTTCGTTATTGTCCTTGCTACGATTGTAACTTATCTTATTCAGATATACGTCCTTAATCCGCTTGGTTTAGCGTTTACCCAAACCATCACGTTCATACTTGTCATTGCAGCACTGGTACAGATTGTAGAGATAGTTCTGAAGAAGATCAGTCAGCCGCTTTACCAGGCTCTTGGTATTTATCTGCCGCTGATTACCACGAACTGTGCAGTTCTGGGCGTTGCTATTCTCGTGATCAAGAAAGATTATAATCTTCTTGAAGGTGCTGTTTACGGTGCATCAATAGCTGTCGGGTTCGGACTTGCACTGATCATACTGGCAGGCATAAGGGAACAGCTGGAGCTTGTAAACGTACCGAAAGGAATGAAAGGTGTGCCATTATCACTTGTAATCGCAGGGATATTAGCCCTGGCAGTCATGGGATTTACCGGAATAGTCAAATAAATAGTTATTTTTGTCATATTACCTCCGGGTTGATATGACTTTCTCTGAATATTACCAGATACTCGGACTGCCTGACAAAGCCTCCATCGACGATATAAAGAAAGCTTACAGGCAGAAAGCCCGGCTTTATCATCCCGATATCAATCATTCTCCTGAAGCAAAGGACCTTTTCATCCTGGCAACCGAAGCATACGATTTCCTTATTGCCAATCATTCCCTTGCCTCAGACGATAATGCTGCTTACCATCAGGCGATGGAGGACTGGAGAAAATACAGGCAGGACAGGTCGCATCAGCGTGCCACGGTATATGCCAGGGCATCATATGTCCGGTTTAAGAAAACTAAATTCTACAAAACAACAAGGATACTTGACGGTACATCAATTATTATAAGCCTTATAGTCTCGGTATTGGTAATTTTTTACACAATAACCGGTTATATATACAGGCTCAAGCATCCTCTTGAGGATGTCGAAAATCCTTCAGTGGTTGCTTTTATTTTGCTTCTTACGATCGGGATGCTCTTTTTTGTGATCTCACTGATTTATCTAAAAGCTTATATCGAAACATCGAAAAAACATAGCAAAAAATCGAAGTAATATGGCATAGTTTTTGGATGAAGTAAATATAACCACGACCAATGCTTTTTAATTTTTCCCGTCCTGTTGCATTTGTCTTTAAATCATTTTATTATGAAAAAAGATATCTTAAAGGCAATTCTGATTTTTTTATTCGCCGTGCCCCTGTCGTTTTACAGTTGTGAGGAAAGACCTGATGAAAACCTCCCCACAGACCGAGTTCAGATAGATCTGACGCCGGTTCAGGCATCTCTTGTAGGTTCCGGAAATGATTTTGCATTTGATATTTTCAGGAAAGTCCTTGAAAATGAAGTTGAGGGTAAAAACGTCATGATCTCACCTCTTAGCATATCGTATGCACTCTCAATGACCCTGAACGGTGCAGCGGGTACAACGCGCGATGCAATGCTGGAAGCACTGAGAGTAAAGGGCATCGCTGTCAAAGACATGAATGAAGCTTATGAGGAACTTACCAAATCGCTTCTGAGCGTTGACAAACGTGTTATTATATCGATTGCCAATTCAGTCTGGACCGAAAAGGAGTTTGAAGTTAAACAGGAATTCATCGACATACTGACCAACTACTACAATGCAGAATCAAAGGAGTTTGATATAAATGATAAAACAGTACCTGATAAGGTCAATGGCTGGATCGAGGATAAGACAAACGGTCTTATAAAAGAGATGATAAGCGAGCTGCCGGACAGAACAGTAATGCTTCTTATCAATGCCATTTATTTTAAGGGCAAATGGAAATTCGAGTTCAATAAGGATGATACACGTGATAAGCCTTTTTACCTGCCTTCCGGTTCATCATCAAATGCTCCCACAATGTTCCAGAATGGCGATCTTAAGATTTATGACGGTGAAGGTTTCATTATGGGAGAATTCCCTTACGGACAGGGCAACTTTGTTATGGACATAATCTTACCGGATGCCCGGAATGGTATCAAAGCTTTATTACCCTCAGTGACTGATGAAGCATTTTCAGTATGGGTAAGTCAGCTTTCCGAGAGGGAAGCTGATGTATTCCTGCCGCGCTTTAAGTACGGGTTCAAAAAAAGCCTGGTAGAGATACTCTCTGACATGGGAATGAGTGTTTCTTTCTCCGACTTTGCAGATTTTACGAATATTGCAGCTGCTCCTCCCCTTAAGATAAGCGATGTCCTTCATCAGACTTTTATCGAGACGAACGAGGAGGGGACTGAAGCGGCAGCAGCTACTGTGGTAATTATCGTCACTACTTCAATGCCTGCAGCACCGTTCCAATTTGTTGCTGACCACCCATTCATTTATATCATAAGAGAGAGCACAACTAATTCAATTCTCTTCATGGGCAGAGTCGCTGATCCTTTAGCCAATTAATTTTTTTCTACCTTTATATATTAATGCATCATTAAGATGAGACTGATCATTTCTTTATTATTATGTACTTTAACGTTCGTGAACATGCCTGAATCAAAAAAAGCAGGGAATGGCGTACATGGCGATCAGAGCCAGAAACCCCTTTTTACATTCGGTGTAATTTCTGATGTTCAGTATTGCGATTGTGACCCCGTCGAAAGCAGGTATTACAGATCATCAAGGGGAAGACTCAGGGAAGCAGTAAACTCATTTAAAGCTGATTCTGTAAATTTTATTGTTAACCTGGGAGACCTTATTGACCGCGGTTATGAATCCTTCAAACCTGTTCTTGATATACTTGATTCTTCGGGCTTGCAGGTTTATAACCTTACAGGCAATCATGACTACTCGGTAGATGACCGTTATAAAAAGCGCCTCCCGTTGAAAATGCAGGGGAAAGAGGGCTATTACTCATTTAACTATATGAATTTCAGGTTCATTGCCCTCGATGGAAATGAGATCAGTACCTATTCTACAACCAATAAGGCAGCAATTAAGAAAGCAGAAGATTATCTTGCCCTGCTGAAAGATTCAGGCAATATCAATGCCATTGACTGGAACGGAGGAATGAGTTCAAAACAGCTTGCCTGGATGAGGGTCCAGCTTGACGAAGCAACAGCAAAAAATGAAAACGTATTTATCCTCTGTCATTTCCCCGTCTATCCTGAAAACGTACATAACCTTCTCAATTATAATGAGGTAAATTCAATACTTTCGAATTACAAGAATATCATTGCCTGGTTCAGCGGACACAACCATGCTGGAAATTACGGTAATTTCAACATGATACATTTTGTAACGATGAAAGGTATGGTAGAAACAGAATTCAACACCAGCTTTGCCATTATAGAAGTTTACAGGAATAAGATATGGATCAAGGGTGCAGGAAGGGAAAAAAGTCAGATACTGGCCTATTGATTTATCCGGTTTTACAGATCAACCGACATTAATGAAATTAAAGGGGACATCAAGGACTGATGCAAAATATTCTCCCCTTTCCTTTATATCTTCATCTCCCTCTTCGTAATACCAGTTAAAGATGAACTTCTTGTTTTTAAGATTAACATGTTTCAGAAGTTCAAGCAGATGAATGAATACTTTAGCACTTGCGCTGTTGAAATATTCAAGGTTCATATCCACGCAGGTTAATTCAGCCGGGACTTCTATATAATCTTTAACCCAATCTTCGACAGGTGCAAAAAACTCAGCTACATTCTCATGGATGGACCTTCCTGTGATCTTGATCATACCATCCGGATTAAGAGTGATATCAGGTGAGTTTTTTGTAGGTGAAATTTTCAGTTCCTTCATCCCCGGAAATTTGTTCCTAAATTAATGAATTTATTATAATTTTCAAGAATTGAACTTATCAAAAACAGGTTCATTGAAATTGAGCATCTCTCCGGTGGCGCTGCTCCTGTTACCAGCATTGACAGATCCTTGTTTTTCATAATAAATGAATATGTTAATGGTCAGAGTCTTGCGAGAGGTGCAACGTCCTGTCCTGTAAATTCATTCCGAAGATACTTATAATAA
Organism: Bacteroidia bacterium; assembly: GCA_026391595.1. GTDB lineage: Bacteria > Bacteroidota > Bacteroidia > Bacteroidales > VadinHA17 > LD21. The sequence continues at coordinate 7,258 of JAPLDY010000167.1, read as the reverse complement.
CCTGTAATGCCAATCATTGCGGCATTATCAGTGGTGAAGGTCAGTTCCGGCAGAAAGAGATCCCATTTCCGTTTTTCAGCTTCAAGCATTATTGCATCTCTCAATCCTGAATTTGCCGAGACTCCACCTGCAATTCCTATTTCCCTAATACCTGTTTCTGCTGCAGCCCTTACAAGCTTTGATAACAGGATGCTCACAATTGTATGTTGAAGTGAAGCACACAGATCAGGTTTGTGCTTTTCGATGAAATCGGGATCCTCCTTTAACTTGTCGCGCAGAAAATAAAGGAAATTTGTCTTTAAGCCACTGAAACTGAAATCAAGGCCTTTTATTGAAGGCTTTGAAAATGTAAAAGCTTTTTTGTTTCCTGTGGATGCCAACTTGTCTATACCCGGACCGGCAGGATATGGGAATCCCATCAATTTTCCGCACTTATCGAAAGCTTCTCCTGCAGCATCATCGATAGTATTGCCCAGGATTTTCATTTCGAGATGACTGGTAAGAAGTATTATCTGTGTATGCCCTCCTGAAACAAGAAGACATAAAAACGGAAATCCGGGGATCCGCTCTTCCGTACCTTTTTGAAGAATGAAATGCACCAGAACATGTGCCTGAAGGTGATTCACCTCAATCAGGGGGATCTCCCTTGCAAGAGCAAATCCTTTGGCAAAAGAAGTGCCGACAAGAAGTGATCCGAGAAGTCCAGGACCTCTTGTAAATGCCACCGCATTAATATCTTTAATACTCACTCCTGCCCTTTTTATGGCCTGATCTGCCACCGGAACAATGTTAGCCTGGTGGGCACGTGAAGCCAGTTCAGGGACTACTCCGCCATATGATCTGTGTATATCCTGTCCGGCAACAAGATTTGAAAGTATGTACCCGTCGCTGATCACTGCTGCTGAAGTGTCATCACACGAAGATTCTATTGCCAAAATTGTAACTGCCATCAGCGCTTTGTTTTTCGGTATATTTTAGGTTATTTTGATGAATGATTTTTAACCGTGCCAATGGCCAAAAATATTAAAAAATCATATAAATACCTTATTATTATTGCCGGTATCATTTTTGTGCTTCCGACAATCATCTTCTCTTTTATAAGAATTCCGGCTGTTCAGACGCTCCTGATACAAAGAATAACCAGCCACTTGTCAGAAAAAATCAGTTCCTCCATTTATGTAGGTAAGATTGATTATCTCTTTTTTAACAGGCTCTCTCTGAATGAAATACTCATAAAAGACAAGAATGATGATACTCTTATCTATGCTCCAAAGGCATCTATAGGAATAAAACACATCGATCTCAGAAACAAATCGCTGACATTTGGCAAGGTTACTGTTACAAGCCCTGTGGTCGCATTCATTACAGACACTACCGGCGAAATGAACCTGACATGGTACCTTGATAAGATGCGCAATCAGGAGGACACCATCAAGAAAGGGAAAAGCACCATTAAGATCAACCAGATTGAACTTACAAATGCGAGGTTTTCACTCATAGACAAAAGAAGAAAGACAAGCAATATCCCAACGGATTTCAGCAACCTAAGGCTGTCAGGCATTAACGCGAACATTGAAGATTTTTTAATTCACGAAGATACAACCTCATTCAGCATCGATAATCTGACATTTTTAGAGTCGGCTGGTTTTCACGTAAACCGGATGGATAGCAAAGTAATTCTGACAAATAACGATATATTGTTCCACTCCGGAATAGTCAATTGCGACAGCAGTATCCTGAATATCTCGCGTGTCAGGTTTCTCGCAGATTCAATCACCGGTTTCAAAAATTTTAGGGAAAATGTAATACTTAATATCTGGCTCGATAAATCGCTTGTCTCGACTTCCGACCTCAAATATTTTGTTCCATCAGTAAAAGAAATCAATGAATCAATATGGTTGTCAGGAAAAGTCACAGGAACATTAACGGAGTTCAGGGGAAGGAATATTGACATCACCTACGGAGATTACACAAGACTTTCATGTGATTTTGACCTGTCGGGTCTCCCTGAGATTCAGAACTCATTTATATATCTTGGAATTAACAATCTCACAACCAACGCAAAGGATATCGATAATATTAATATTCCGGGGAAAGCACTGATTAAACTGCCTGAAATATTATATACCCTTGGAAATGTATCATTTGACGGAAGCTTTACCGGATTTCTGGAGGATTTTGTAGCATACGGTAACATAAGGACCAAAGACGGGACAATAAGTACGGATATCTCGCTAAGACCTGAAGAAAAGAACAAGTTCAAGGTAAACGGTCTCGTCAGGGGAAGCAGCATTGCAATTGGACGACTTACCGGAAAAACTGATATGTTCGGCAACCTGAGCATGAAAGCTGATATTGACGGTTATGCATATCCGACAGGGAAATTCAACGGGAAGCTGACAGGCCTTATCGACAGTATTGAAATGAATAATTACAAGTACCGGAATATTTCACTGAATGGTATCTTCACTGAAAAAACTTGGGATGGCAATGTTAAAATAGACGATAAAAATATAAAGTTTGATATCCTGGGGATGTTTGATTTCAGTAGCAAGCTGCCGGAATTTGATTTCACCCTGAACCTGGCCGAAGCAGATCTGCATATGCTTAATTTTGACAAATCTGATACGTCATCAGCTTTATCCATGCTGGTGACAGCTAACTTCAGGGGGTCAAATATTGACAATCTTGACGGAGAAATAAAGCTCCTTAATTCGAATCTCCACAAATATGGGTCTGTGCTGGAACTATATGATTTCTCACTAAAGACCTTCAATGAAAACAATAGGCCTGCAATAAGCCTGCGTACTGATTATGTCGATGCCGACCTGAGAGGTTACTATAACTTTTCGGCCCTGGTAACTGCAATCAAATCGGCAATCTCCTACATGATGCCTTCACGGTTTCCGGCTCCTGCTGAAAAGAAACAAGAAGTTAAAAATGATTTCACCTTCAATATCAACTTGAAAAATACTGACAAAATCAGCAATTTCTTCAGAACAGGGATTCTTCTCTCCGAAAAGAGCAATATAAACGGGACAATCCTTTCCGACACTATTATGAATATAAGTGCTAATACCAATATGTTAAACTTTAAGGGGATAGTCCTGCACGATATGTCTTTAAATGCAAATCTGCTTTCACCGGAATTACAGGTGAAGCTTAATAGCTCATCCCTTGATCTTCTGGGGCAATCGGAATTAAAAGGATTCAACGCCATCATAAATACAGTACCTGATAATTTTATTATTTCCCTTAACTGGGATAATAAGGATCCGGTATTAAGCCGGGGGAATTTCATAGCCAGGGGCAGTTATATTAAAAGTGCTGAATTGAATCATAATCCTGTCCTTAATATTGATATCGATTCCACAGGTATTTACAGCAGGAACAATCTCTGGAAAATAAGCCCCTCCCATATTACGAACGACTCAAGTACTTTGAGTATTAATAAGCTGTATGTCAGCAATAAAGAAAACTATTACCTTGTCGATGGCACCATCTCGAAAAACCATGATGATACCCTCCACCTTGAATTCAAGGGAATAGATATATCATGGCTGAATGCGCTAACTACAAGAAAAAACATTCCGGATCAGGTGTCGCTTTCATTCAAGGGAAAGCTCAATGGGAATGTATTGCTTTCAAATCTTTATTATAATCCTTTGCTTGAAACCAACCTTAATGTAATGGGATTTTCCATTCTCCAAAGCGATTATGGAGACCTGTCGATCATTTCAGCCTGGAATAACGAAAAAAAGGTCGCTGATATCAGGGCATCCAATAACCTTGAGGGTAAAAAAATGCTCGATATTAACGGATTTTATGATCCTTCCCTGAAAAGGCTGGATCTCACGGGTATAGCAAATAAACTGCCTATCGACGCATTAAATCCCCTTCTCAAGGTATTTGCTTCAGGGATAGCAGGGACTGCGACAGGAAAAGTCAGACTCTCAGGTGAAACAAAAAACCTTGCCCTTGAAGGTGCACTTATGGCAGAAAATGCCTCAATGAAAATTGATTACCTCCAGACAAAATACAAGGTGAATGATTCAATCAGGTTCGAGAAGGATAACTTCGTGTTTAAAAATGTCAGGGTCACCGATGAAAAAGGAAATCCGGCTACTCTCAATGGTTCAGTTCATTACAAACAGTTTAAAAAATATACAGCCGACCTGATGATAACCACAAATGAGGCTATGGTGCTGAATACCAGGCCGAAGGATAATGACCTGTTCTATGGAACAGCCTATGCAACGGGTGTGACCACAATAAAAAGCGGTCCCGGAACTCTTTCCTTCGATGTTTCAGCAAAGACAGGAAAGAATACGAAATTCTATATCCCTCTTAACACCAGTGAAACAGTTTCCGATTATTCTTTTGTAACATTTGTCAATAAAGACACGACACAGACTTCAGTGAAAAAAACTGAAACAAATACCGTTCAGCCAAGTTCTACCTCGATAGAGCTTAACTTCGACCTTGAGGTTACACCCGATGCTGAAGTTCAGCTTATTTTTGATCCGAAAGTAGGCGATATTATGAAAGGTCACGGTTCTGCAAAAAATCTGACTATCAGCTACGACAAACAGGGGAACTTCAGAATTTATGGTGACTATATCCTTGAGGACGGTGATTATCTCTTCACACTGAAGAACATAATGAACAAGCCCTTCAGCGTGGAAGATGGCGGAAGAATAATATTCAATGGCGATATCGACAATGCAGAGATAGAAATGAAAGCAATTTATAAGCTTAAAGCCTCTCTGTATGAGATCCTCAAAGACGAAAAATTTAAAGAAAAAATACCTGTCGAATGCCAGATAGACCTCTCAGGAAAGCTTTTTAATCCTATCGTAGCCTTTAATATCTACCTTCCGCTGGCTGACGAGGAGACAAGGACCTACCTTAAAAACGTTATATCCACCGAGGAGGAATTGAGCCGTCAGTTCCTCTACCTTCTGGTTATGAACAGCTTCTACTCAGATCCTTCCTACGGTACATCATTGACTTCAACCACAACCACCGGGACATCGGCAATGGCTGTGACAACAACTGAGATGCTCTCCAACCAGCTTAGCAACTGGCTATCGCAGATAAGTAATGATTTTGACGTTGGTTTTACTTACACCCCCGGACAAAAAAACTTTAACGACCAGGAAGTACAGGTCGCTCTTTCAACACAATTACTCGATGACAGGGTAGTCATCAATGGTAATCTTGATGTCAGGGGAATGGGTGGCGTTTCGAACAATACCGACCAGTTGACAGGCGACTTCGATATAGAGTACAAGCCAAAGTTCTCCACCAGGCTTCGTTTCAAGGTATTTAACAGGTTTAATAATCCATATACAGGGAAGCAGGCACCTTATACCCAGGGTTTTGGTATATTTTTCAAGCAGGACTTTGACAAGTTCTCCGATCTTTTCAAGAAGAAATTGAATTCGGAGATGAAAAAGGAGGAAAAGACGACATTGCCGGAGAATTAGAGAGGGAGACTCCTCTCTATTGCTCGGAATTATTATCTGAAAATTGTGGAACAGTATGAAGATTCCTCTCTAGCGCTCGGAATGACAGCATTTTTTTGACTTTAGGGGGAGAGGTGCGGAATGCCGGCCAGGCATTCTGCACCTCTCCCCCCTACCTAACTAAGAATCATGTCATTCCGAATCCCGAGGAATCGGGATGAGGAATCTCCAGACATTAATGCCTATTACATAATATCTTGTAATTCTCGTTTGTGCTTAGCGAAACTATGACTCTCCACTATTACAATTAGTTAATAAATATTCAGCCATTGTTATTAATCCCTTATACTAGATTAGAGGGCAATTACGTTTCTTAATAACTTTGCACGTTGAAATATAGCCTTTGTCAGAGGCAAGAATAGTAGTAATTAAAAGAATAATTAAGGAAATATGGGATATTCACAAATCATTCTGCAGGGAGGAGTACTTCTTCCACAGCAAACAGGTGGAATGAAGCTTACGCTGCTCGACCTGGCAATAAAGGGGGGGTGGGTTATGATACCCATCATTCTTTTATCATTTGTTGCAGCATATATCTTCATTGAAAGATATTATGTAATACGTAAAGCTACCAAGGAAGATCAGAACTTCATGAACAGGATCAAGGATTATATTCATGAAGGCAGAATTGAAGCTGCAATGGCCCTGTGCAAAGGAACAAATACTCCTTCAGCAAGAATGGTTGAGAAAGGGATAAGCAGGCTGGGAAGGCCATTGCAGGATATTCAGACTGCTATAGAAAACGTAGGTAAACTTGAGATATCAAAGCTCGAAAAAGGCTTCCCGACACTTGCTACAATAACTGGTGCCGAACCAATGCTCGGGTTCCTTGGAACGGTTATCGGAATGGTTCAGTCTTTTTACAACATGGAACAGGCCGGAAACAATATTGATGTTTCAATGATGTCTGGCGGAATCTATACTGCGCTGATCACGACAGTTGCCGGGCTTATTGTCGGTATTCTAGGATATTTTGCTTACAATACTCTGGTTGTAAGGACCGAAAAGGTTGTCTTTAACCTTGAAGCCACTCTTACAGAATTTATGGATATTTTAAATGAACCCATTAAAAAAGAACGTTAATGGCTATCTCGCAGAGAAATAAAATCAGTGTCAACTTCAGCTCGGTGGGTATGACAGACGTTGTCTTCAACCTGCTCATATTTTTCATGTTGACTTCGACACTGGTACATCCGACAGCACTGAAGCTGCTTCTGCCAAAAGGAGATTCACAAACTTCGGCAAAACCGCAAACTACTGTTTCGATAACCAGCGACCAGAGATTATACATTGAACAACAGCCTATTGCGACAATTGAGGAGCTTGAAGCTGTACTGAAGGCTAAGCTGGGAAGCGCTCCGGAGACGTACATTGCTCTCCATGCTGACAAAACCGTACCCTTTGAAAGGGTTGTGGAAGTATTGAATGTTGCCCAGAAAAACAATTATAAGCTGATAATTGCAACCTCGCCCAAATAAAGGACTCCGTTTCTTTCCTTCAGAAAAAAGGAAAGGAATAGTTGGCACGTTAGCGATACACGTGGCTGTGCTTGCCGTGCTCATTGTTTTCGGGTTCTCTGCTGCTCCTCCTCCTGAAACCGAAGAAGGTATTCTTGTAAATTTCGGAACCGATGAGACAGGTCTTGGAATGATTTCGCCTTCCCCTCCGGCTGTCCAGCAGGAGACCTCACCCCCCCTTCCTGCCAAAGCTGCTGTTAAAACTGAAGAGGA
>JAPLDY010000233.1 GCA_026391595.1 Bacteroidia bacterium | reverse complement strand
TGTTCCTTTTATAATAGCTGTCTGTTCGCCGGTATCGTTTGATTTTGCCAGCGGTTCTGTAATTGTAATTTCAGGTTTTTTTGCAGTTACCGGCGGCGGCTCTTTGACGGGCGGAGTAGGGAGTTTCAGTGTAAAAAGATCCATGTTCTTTGCGCCAACAAGGGGAACTTCACCACTGAGGTATCCATCTCCGATGATACTTGCAGACCCGGCTTTGACATTTGGCTGAGCATCAAGCAAAATGGTTATCCCGCCTTTATTGATCGTATTCAGCCGGGTGCAGAGGTCCTTCATACCGAACATGTAGAATGTCTCCTCGTCGGAGACATCAACAGGGATGAGCCACGTATCGCTTTTTGTCTTGTCGGTGAACATTTTGCCGCGGTAATAGAAGATGATCTTTGCATCACTGGGCAGATCCCTCTGAAGCTTGGTTATTGCAAGCTTGATGTGAGTGTTCACCGCATCGGGATAAAACTGAATGTTCTGCGGCAGGACCCCCAGTTTTTTAATAAGCATTTGCTGGAATTTCTCAGCCTGCATTATTGCCAGCTCCTCATTGTCGACATATACAGGGGAATATGACTGATAATCCTCGTTGGCCACTATGATGGCACGTGTATTCCTGCCGTATCCTTTTGCGGCAAGCATTTCAGTTATGTTTTCCTGGGCATAAAGCTGAATGCAGGAAAGCAGTGTTAATAATACCAGAGCTTTTTTCATAACACGGCTCCTAGCTGCTCATCATCAGTTTTTCAAGCTTCTCCTCATTGAGCTTAAGCTTTGTTTTGAGCTCATTGCGGATCACCTTCTTGGCAACCTCCATCGACTGTTTTATATCGTAGAAAAGCCTCACCTGGACTTCAATCTTGTCCTTACCGATATTCCTGAAAAGCTTGAAGGTAGGGTCGACATATCCGAGCTCTACTGCTATCTGGTTCTTGGCCGAAAGTACAACCTCAGTGACTGTGGCAGCTTCTTGTGTTGAAAGCTGGGCGTTTCCGACATTTGAAGATATAAGGGAGTTCATGTTGCTCTGTATCATGCTGGCCAGCTGAAGCTTGCCGAGCTCAATAGCTTGCATTTCGGCTGCAGATTTTGTCTCTGCCACGGCATTGCCATCGGCATATATATATCTTGGATTGCCGTTATCATCTGCCATCAGCTGCTTCATCCATGCGTTCTCGACGATCCTGTCAAGTGCAACGGAACCGGGAGCAACGGTCCAGCCATCCTTCTGCATTTTCTTTGCTTCCCTGGTTGCTTCCTTTGATGCTTTTTGCGCCAGGGTTGAATTCGTTCCGGGCGATGCCTGCTGCGATGAAGCATAAGATGCCATCAGGCAGCATACTATGATAACGATGAACTTCTTCATATTAGGATATTGTTTATTATTATTGAATTGCTGTTGTTCGTGCGATAAGTTTTATCTCAGTTTCCAGGTTTTCCATTTTTCGCCTAAAAGATCACTTGAAATACAGACCGGGACCTGCTCTTTTTTATTAACTGTCAGAGCATCGACCGGGACAGTCTCGATGAGGTAGGTAAAAAGATCTCCGTAGGTGACGTTGCCTGATGTCTCCTTCATTTTCTTCAGCAGGTAATATGTGAACAGGCCGTGCTTCTCCTTGCTAAGAGCCTGGGCAGTCTGCTCACCCGTGCTAGCAGTAAAGACTATCATGTTTCCCGAAACAAGGCTCTCCTCAGTGCTGGGAGCCATTCTCACTGACCTGGCGTTACCCGATCCCATGTCGCGACCACCGCCACTGAAGCATGCATCGAGAAAGACTGTTACACGCCCGGCAACCGAGCTGCTCAGCTGAGTATATACGTCAGCAAGCTTTACAGCCGAAGTCAATGAGGAAGCGCTTACATCGACTGGTATCAGGTAGGGGATCTTTGAAACCTGGTCCGGAAAGCCATGTCCGGCATAATAAAAGATTAGCTCTGATGCATCGTTTTCCGCGAAATTGACATTCGATTCAGGATCGAATGCATGAGAATAATCTTCATTACCGATTATGAGGGCGATTCTTTTTGTATTCTTCAAAGCGAGATTAGGAATATCCTTATCGACATCAGAGGTAAAAGAAGCAGCTGCCGCATCTGGTCTTGTCTCGGGAACAGCCCTTTGTTCTCCCTGTACCACAACCTGTTTGGCAGCTGTCAGCTGAAGATCCATAAGGATTGTCACCGAGTTCTTGCTGTTATCAGCGTATTTCCCATATTTTTCTGATATCACGAAAGGCAGAATTATCTTGCTCAGATTGTAATTGTTATTTGTGATAAGGGTATATTGCACTTCCCTGGTTTCACCTGGAGCAAGAGTCCCGATTTCATAAGAGTTGTTGGCAGAGAGGTTCATGATATTTTCGATCAAAGGAAGCGTCAGTATGACGCCTTCGGCATTTCCCTGTCCGGTATTCTGCACCAGCACTTTTACATTAAATTTTTCGTTCTTTCTGATAGACACCCCTCCATAATCGATATCTGTGACAGCTACCATTGGAGTAAGCATGGCTTTGGTCTGTATAACAACTGTCCCTATATCGATACCAAAACCGTTTGTTTCGTTTATTGATATTAAGAAGGAAGCAGTCGAATTGGAAGTGTTTATGTTGCTTATCACGGGTATCTCAACCGTTTTTACTTCTCCCGGTTGCAGGGTTCCTAAGTTTCTCGGTTGGAATGAAAGTCCGGGTACCTTGTTCTGTTCAGTTATTTTGGCTTCAAGGTTCAGGGCAGGGCCTTCACCATTGTTCCTGACTGTAAAAAAGATCCTGGTATTTTCGTTTGCATTAATGAAATTATTGCCGTCAGCGTCTAAAAACTGAGGGTTATCTGCCTCCAGATGGGGTGGTTTTATCGCAACCTCAGTAAAGATATTCACATATCCGGAAGCCGATCTGCCCTTTATAACAGAAGCCATATACTGAGTGCCCGATGCATCTCTCGTAATGCTGACATATCCCTGTACGGACCTGCTTTTAATTACAGTTTGAGGGGACGCGTTCAGCGTGATAAGTGAGAGCGCAATGACCGTAATATATATTCTCATGACGGGTTGCATAAAAGGAAACTATAAAGTTACGAATTTTCCGGGTATCTTATTGTATACTATCAGTTTAAACTTTTATTTGTCGGAAACAAGCCGTATTCCGACAATTCGGTCGATTTTGTCAGAAGGCCATTTTATACGGCTGGCGGATCTGCACTCAGCTCCGCTGTCGTACCAGCTGCCGCCACGGCGTATCCTATAACTCACCTGATCGGGTCCTTTTGGATTAGTCTGTTCTGCAGCTGAATAGACTCCGAAATAATCATTAACCCACTCTGATACATTACCGTGCATATCATATAATCCCCAGGCATTGGGAGCATAGCTTCCCACAGGTTGGGTTTTTCCCAGAGCTTTTCCTTTTGAATTGTTGTTATAGGGTTCGTTGCCGTTGAAATTTGCCTGGTCGGTTGTAAGGTTATCGCCTGTACTGAACGGAGATGTTGTTCCTGCCCTGCAGGCATATTCCCATTCAGCTTCAGTCGGAAGGCGGTATCCTTTCCAGTCGGCGAATGCCTTGGCGTCCATCCAGGAGACGTTTATTACCGGGCGGGTTCCTCGGCCCCAGCCGTCCTCATCGGGTTTCCTGCGCCTGGTTGCTATGCAGAACGCATCATATTCATCAAAGGTGACCTCATTTTTACTCATTTTGAAGGGGCTGAGAGTCACCAGGTGCTGTGTTTCGTTGACAGCTATTCTTCCGGTCTCGTTAGATGCGCTGCCCATCATGAATGTTCCACCAGGTATTTCCGCCCAGTAGGGGTCAGCAGATGAAGAAAACTGTGTCTGTGTCATTCTTGTCTGGGAAGATGCAGTAGTGCTTGTTCCGGAACTTTTTGCCTGTACCTCAAAGAGCACATTTCCCACCAGGTTATCGCGTTCGGTAAGGACGTCCCAGGTGATTCTCTTTCCGCTTCCGCCGGCTATTCCGGGGCCTTCATCGCCGCTAATACGTGAAAGTGGTGAGCCCAGGGTTTTGCCGCCATCAGTGCTGCAAAATACTGATACATCAAATAATTGTCCGGATTGAGCGCCCGCGATATCATAGGTGATGACTATCTGTTTGCCCGCAGTAGTGAATTTGACGTTTTGTATCAGCTGGGCATTTGCATTGAGGAAGACAACTCCTGAAAAAAGGAGCAGGGTAATGAATCTGCCGGTCTTTGATGTTGATCCGATCTGCATAGTAATCAATTTAATAGTACGAATATACAAAAAAAATAAGAATAGTGTGTGTGAACAAATCTCATAACAGGGGGGAAGGGGTGGTTTTTTGGATTTTCATGCTGATGCAAATATTCATTTGTCATTTGTTTTTAAGAGGTGTAAATTTGATTAGCTATTCAATTCCCTATGGAAATAGTCATTGAGCAGAGAGATATTTATTGCATTATCCTGTTGTTGGTTTGCCCCATGTGATCGACAGGATTAAACAACCTTACTATGGCATCCTATGATGATATTAAAGTGACAACTGAAATTCTTTAAAGGGAGCTATGATATTTGCATTGATTGATCTTGTATTTGTATGTGTCTGACAATCACGAGATTGTTATTATATTTAAGATCTAAGAAATAACGACTGTCTATGAAACACTATTTTGTTGCCCAGATCAGGATAAATGATCATAAAGAGTACGAAAAATATCTTGAAAACTTCGATGAGATATTTTCAAGGTTTAAAGGTGAATACCTGGCCATTGATGAATCACCTGCTCTTTTGGAAGGAGAATGGGATTACACTAAATCTGTTCTGGTAAAATTCGATAGTAAAAAAGACTTTGAAGATTGGTACTTCTCTGAAGACTACCAAAAGATTCTTAAACATAGATTAAAAGCAGCAAAGTGTGATTCAATTCTGGTTGAGGGAATAGATTAAAAACATTTCACCTCCAAAACAACCTTCAGCTTTGATATGAAAACAATAAACCTTACACGGACAATAACCTTTGGTATAGATTTTGAAGCTTTTACCTATTTCTAACCATGAAATCAAAAGCACCTATCCTGTGTCTTATATTACTTTGCGTCTCAGGATGCGAAGAAATTGAGATTGGAAGACCATTTGACTGTCACATGGGGACTAACTACGAAGTTACTAATGATTTATCTTTTACAATTAATAGTCTAAATGATTCCAGATGCCCGGAAAATGCTGTTTGCTGTTGGGCAGGTGAAGTACATATAATCATAAGTGTTTATCTTTCAAATAATGTAATTGATACTGTTTTATATCAGGATCCATCAGCAAGTTATCCTATACGGTTCGGTGGTTATGGATTTGGCCTTTTAAACGTAGTACCAATTAGCACTGGTACAAGGACATCAAAGGACATTACAATTACGATGCTCATAAGCAAGATTTGATCACTCCTTTCCATCTCTGCCAGTTTATAATAATCAATAGCCTATTTAATACCAGTAAAGATAGGCTTAGAAAACTCCATTATATCTCTTTAAACGGGCTTCTTTTCATATTACTATCCACAAACTGATCCACACAGCTTATTGGTACAATAAATAAGACAGGATTGCAATGGTTTAGGTCAAAAACATTAATTAAGAGTGACCCTGGTCTTTTAACTTTACAAATAAAAATTGATTGTTAATATTTTCACAGTTTTGTTTAATTATTTAGTTCATTAGTAGTTGCTATTTCACGAATAGTTATATTTTTGTCCGAATTTTTAAATCAGCCTTATAGCTGTTACATAAATTGTAAACTAAAATTTGTTAATAATTAAGTCATTCTAAGATGAAACAGATTATCAGAATTCTCACAGTTGCTGTCGTGATGATAGCGTATTCAGTAAGTGCCAGTGCTCAGGGAAGTGCAACGACTTCCGGAAATGCTGCTGCAAGGATCATTGCTCCAATCACCCTTACAGTTGGAACTACCCTTGATTTTGGGACCATTTATAATACTGGCGGTACTGTTATTATATCAACTGCCGGGGTGCGGTCAGGTACTGCCGCAGTAAAAGCAACCCCTGTTCCTACAGCAGGAACTTTTACTGTTGCGGGTGAACCTACACTCACATATGCAATCACTCTTCCAGCTGACGGAGTCGTCACTATTGCAAGCGGAGTAAACACTATGCCTATTAACTCATTCGTTTCTAATCCTGCTACTACCAGTACTATTCCTGGAGGAGGAAGTGAAACCTTAAGTATAGGTGCTACTCTTACTGTAGCAGCTGGTCAGGCTTCAGGTAACTATACAGGAACATACTCAGTTACTGTACAATACAATTAGTCGGAATAAGAAAGTTCTGATTCCCGGGAGATAATGACCAGGTCTGTAAAGATATTTTTCAGCCTCGTATTTTCATTATTTGTTGCACTTGATTTAAATGCCCAGACTGGCACGGAAATCAGTGTGACCGGGCATATTACTGCCGAAATTATTCCGGTTTTCTCAGCCAGTGAAACTTCCCAGATGAATTTCGGGAAGTTTTCACCGGGGCCCCGGGGAGGTGAAATAATACTTACACCACAAAGCACAATATCAGTTCTCGGAAGCGTATTTGCAGGTAACGGGCTTCATAATGCAGCAAGCTTTTATGTTTCAGGGAACGAGGATGCAGCCTTTTCAATTACATTGCCATCTGACCCTGTTGTGCTCACCCATGCTTCAAGTGCAAAGACAATGATAATCGAGGAATGGAATACAGTACCATCACCCGGTACCGGAACTGGCATGCTGCAAAACGGATTTCAGGTGGTCTATGTTGGTGCTACTCTTAAAGTCGGCACGCTTATTGATAATCCGGTTGGAATATATACCGGATCATATAATATTACATTTGATTTTAATTGAGTGGTATTAAATTTAAAAGCGATGTCATTGAAAAAATCTAATTTATTTTCCGGGCTGATACTCGCCGGGATGCTTCTTCTTTTAATTCCGGCGGAAAATGCTTTTGCACAGGGTAATCTGCTGATTACTCCACGAAGGGCACTTTTCGAAGGCAAGACAAGATCGCTTGACCTGAACCTTGCGAATATCGGCAAGGATACCGCCATATATTCTATTTCCCTGATTCAGGAAAGGATGAAGGAGGATGGAAGTTTTGAATCAATTACCGAACCCGATCCCGGGCAGAGATTTGCCGACCGTTATATCAGGTTCTTTCCCAGGACGGTGACTCTCGGACCTAATGAATCACAGTCTGTTAAGGTTCAGCTTATCAGATCAGGTGAGCTTGAGCCCGGTGAATACAGATCGCATTTTTATTTCCGGGCAACACCTGTTAACCTGCCTCTGGGGGAGGATCAGAAAGTAAATGATACCACAACATTGACCGTAAAGCTTACGCCTGTTTTCGGGCTGACCATTCCTGTAATAATCAGAGTGGGTGATTCGGATGCTAAAGTAACTATAACCGGATTATCCCTTGATTTTAATGCAGGCACTGATCCGGTCCTGAAAATGGCTTTTAACCGCACAGGGAATATGTCTGTTTACGGAAATATAGTTGTCGACCACATCTCTCCGCAGGGTGTCATTACCCATGTTGGCATGGCTAACGGAGTCTCCGTTTATACTCCAAACACTATCCGCAGGTTTCAGCTTGCTTTGAATAAGGTATCAGGGATTGACCTTAAATCAGGTAAAATAAGGGTTACCTATTCTGCCCCTTCAGATGTTAAACCAGAGAAATATGCAGAGGCTGAGCTGCCTCTGAAATGATCTTTGACAGGCTTCATCAGGATTTAATATCGGATCAGGGATCATGATCAGGTAAAGCATGACAGCAGAATAGTGTTGTCATGTTTTGATTAATAAAGAATTGAAAATAAATAATGAAAGTCATCTGCCATCTGAATATTAAAGGGAGAATCTGTATTGTTGCGCTACTCCTGACGGCCAATGTTATTGTAACCGGGCAGGCGGTAGGCGATTATCGGTCGAATGCAACAGGTAACTGGAACGTGGTTGGAACGTGGCAAACTTATAATGGAGCAGCCTGGGTCGCTGCTGGTGCTGTACCAAACAGCGCAAATGGAGTTATTACAGTACGAAGCCCGCATATTGTAACTGTAACCGCTGTTGTTGCAGTTGATCAGGTAATAGTTAATGCAGGGGGACAAATTACAGTCAACTCGGGAATAACATTAACGATTGCAAACGGTGCGGGTACTGATATGACGGTTTCCGGAACAATAGTTAACTCCGGAACTATCACTACAACCGGGACATTGTCTTTTTTAAGCGGATCAACCTACCAGCATACTCAGAACGGAGGAGTAATTCCTATTGCAGCATGGGATGCTGCTTCAAACTGCACAATAACCGGTATTACAAATACTATCCCCACAGGAGGATTAGGACAAACTTTTGGAAATTTCACCTGGGACTGCCCTAACCATGCAGGGAACCTTTATCTACAGTCAAATCTCACAATTGCAGGGGATTTTACTGTTTCAAGAACTGGAGCCACCATCGATCCTAATACTCAATCTCTTCGTATGTCAAATAATGCTGTTGGTTACACATTATCAGTGACCGGAGATGTTTTAATCAACAATAGTGGTTCTTTCAAATTGAATAACAACACCGGAGGCTGCACAGCGAATGTGGGTGGAGACTTAACAATAAACAATGGAAATTTTACAATTGTTTCAGGATTGGCAAGTTCTACTTTAACGGTTAATGGTAATGTTAATATGTTAGCTGGAACATTGATCCTGAATGAAAATGATATTGTTTCAATCGGGACATTGAATGTAAAGGGTAATTTTACTCTTACAGGTGGTGATATTAATACGCAGGCTAGTTTCGTCTTCCCGGGTCAGATCAATTTTAATGGCACTACTACCCAGACCTATCTTAAAACAGCAGGAACATTTACAAATAATATTAGCTTCAGCGTTCTCAGCGGTTCTGTACTGGATGTAGGAACGAGCCTTATCAATGGCACCGGTACCGGTACTTTTAATCTCAACTCAGGCGCAGGAATTATAACCGCTCATGCTAATGGGCTTTCGACAACAGCAGGTACCGGGAGTATTCAGGTTTCCGGAACAAAAACTTACAATGCCGGAGCTAATTATACTTACAACGGTTCATCTGCACAGGGAACAGGCAACGGGCTCACCGGGGCAAATAACCTGACCATAAATAACAGTTCAGGAGTTACGCTTACAAGCAGCGCAACTGTAACAGGAACTTTAACCCTGACCGGCGGGATTTTAGCGACCGGCGCCAACAGTTTAATAGTTACCAATAATTCATCTACTGCTGTATCGGGAGGTTCGGCAACAAGTTTTGTAAACGGGCCCTTAACCTGGCAACTGGCAGCAGGATCCACTTACAACTTCCCGGTAGGAGCTGGCTCTTATTTGCCCTTTGGAATTACCGGAATAACCGGGACAACCCCCAGGCTCAGTGTACAGGCCTATACCGGAAATACTGGTGGATCTGCCACTGCACCCCTTATAACATTAAGTACTACAGAATACTGGCGGGCATCAGTTATATCAGGGACCTATAGCGGTGGATCGGTTTCACTTACCCGTCAGGTTGCTATAAATGAAATGGATGATATCGGAAGAAACACAACCACATTGAATGGAGCTTATACCACGCTGGGTGGCACCGTAAGCGGCACATCTTTAATAAATTCCAATAATACCGGAGCCTCTCTTGGTTATTTTGTGATGGCAACATTGAAATCAATCACAACAAGTGCAATTTCCGGTTCACCATTTTGCTCCGGATCTAATGTTTCCGTTCCATATACCATTACAGGGACTTTTTATTCAGGAAATGTTTTTACAGCCCAGCTATCTGATGCAAGCGGCAGCTTTGCATCACCTGTAAATATCGGTACATTAACGCAAACTACTGCAGGTACTATTGCCGGAACTATCCCAATAGCCACAACAACTGGGACGCTGTACAGGATACGTGTTGTGAGCAGTAATCCTTCGGTAACCGGATCAATTAACGGAAGTAATTTGATAATCAATGCTTCACCTGTACCAACCTTCACGGCACAGCCCGGAGCCAATACCTGCGTTGGAGTCAGTGTTACATATACGACACAGACAGGGGGAGGTATAACAAATTATGTATGGACGGTACCAGGAGTATCAGGAACAGATTACACTATTACGGCAGGGGGCACAGGCAATGGGAGCAACACTGTAACTCTTAGGTGGCTTACCACGGGCAACAGAACAGTAACGGTCAACTACAATAATGCGAACGGCTGCACCGGAGCTTCAGCTGCCTCAAACACCACAACTGTGAATGCCTTGCCTGTACCGACCTTCACGGCACAGCCCGGAGCCAATACCTGCGTTGGAGTCAGTATTACATATACGACACAGACAGGGGGAGGCATAACAAATTATGTATGGACAGTACCTGGAGTATCAGGAACAGATTACACTATAACGGCAGGCGGCATAGGTAATGCCAGCAGCACTGTAACTCTTAGGTGGCTGACCACGGGCAGCAAAACAGTGACGGTCAACTACAATAATGCGAGCGGTTGTACCGGAGCTTCAGCTGCATCAAGCACAACAACTGTCAATGCATTACCTGTTGCAACCTTCAGTTATACAGGTACTCCTTATTGTATTAATGCATCAAATCCTTTCCCTACATTTAATGGTGGTGGCGTAGCAGGAACATTCTCATCTACTGCCGGCTTGGTATTTGTCAGCGCTGCAACAGGGCAGATTAACTTAGCTGCAAGTACGACTGGCACCTACACAGTGACAAATACAATTGCAGCAGCCGGAGGTTGCGTAGAAGTCACTGCAACCAGTCCTGTGACTATTATATCTGACCTTATCTGGACAGGAACGGTTAGTACAGACTGGAATGTTCCCGGAAACTGGTCATGTGGATTTCTTCCAATTCTGACTACAACTGTTCAAATACCAAATGTATCTAATAAACCAGTACTTAGCAGTGGAGCAACGGGTACTGTTAATAATTTAACAATTGAGAGTGGTTCGTCTTTGACAATCACGGACAATACGATCAGGATCTCAGGCACAATAACGAACAGCGGAACATTCGACGTTACAGGCGGGACCATTGAACTTAATGGCACTTCAGCCCAGACGATAGCCGCTAACCTCTTCTCAACAAATAGAGTACGCGACCTGATAATAAATAACGCGGCTGGCGCGACCCTTCAGGGAACACTTAATGTCACGAGGTCACTGCTTGCCAGCAGCGGTAATCTGGCTACGGGCGATTATCTGACACTTGTCTCAGCTTCAGGACAAACAGCCTATATTGATGGAGCAGGATCAGGAAACGTACTTGGTGACGTGACAATGCAGAGATACCTTCCTTCAGGTTTCGGCTACAGGTATATCTCTTCACCTTTCCAGGCAGCGAAAGTAAGCCAGCTCTCGCCTGAAGTTGATCTGGCGTCCGCATTCCCTCTTGTGTACAGGTATGATGAGAACCGTGTTTCTTCAGGATGGGTAAGTCATGTAAATCCTGTTTTTACTCTTAATCCGCTTCAGGGGTACTCTGCCAATTTTGGTATTGTAGCTGTACCGGAAATACTTGATATAACAGGTGTGGTCAACAACGGCACTTATTCTGTAACACTGTACAACCATAATTATACATATACAAAAGGGATGAACCTGGTTGGAAATCCGTACCCTTCCCCAATAGACTGGAAGGCAGCCGCCGGATGGACAAAAACAAATATTGATGCCGCTATATATTATTTTAAACCGAGCGGTTTAGATCAGTACGGGGGACAATACGCCAGCTTTGTGCCCCCCAACTCTTCCAGCGATGGTATTGTCAGCAATATAATTCCTTCGATGCAGGGATTCTTCGTACATGTGACAGATGGTTCTTATCCTGTTACAGGAACACTGGCAATGGATAACCAGGTAAGGGTAAATAATTTAAGTCAGACATTCTCAAAATCTGCAGCCAAAGGCGAAATATCTGAGCTGAGACTTACTGTTTCATTTGACTCCGATACCACAATTAAGGATGCTCTGCTTATTTATGCCGATGATCTGGCAACCGGATTGTTCGACAACAAATCTGATGCTCTTAAAATATTTAATACCGACCTCTCTATCCCTAACCTGTATTCCACAGGTACTGATGGCAACAAGCTCTCAATAAACGGACTGCCTTATCTGACCGGAACGGCTCTGCAGCTGCCTCTCGGAATTAAGGCAAATATCAACGGTACAGTTGTTATTAAAATGAATACACTTACAGGCTCATTTGCAGGGAATGATATATATTTCACCGATATAGTTGCCGGATCAGACGCAAAACTTAACAGCGGAGGAGAATACAGGGTATATCTTCCAAAAGCAGAGTATCTGAATAGGTTTTATCTGAACATCAACAATATAACAACCGGGTTCAACGAATCAAAAAAGGAAAATCCCGTGTTTGCTGCATGGATCTCCGAGAATGTCGTTAAAGCTCAGATTAATGAACTTCAGAATGGGGAAGGGACTGTATATATGACAAATATGCTTGGACAGAGGCTGACAATAAAGAAAATATTTGAACCCGGTATATATGAATTCACTCTTCCTGCAAGAGATGGTGTTTATTTTATGACGTTTGTTTCGGGCGGCAGGAGTTCGGTTCATAAGGTTATTTATAACAGATAATGATTGGTAAATACATATACCAGAGACTAATTTCCCTGTTAAGAAAAGCAGGGATTCCTGCAATTCTTGCAATTGTCTTTACATTGTCTGTATATGCACAGGAGCCTCCGCCAAGACCGCTGGAGGTCAATACAACTCCCCAGGAGCTGTGTTTTGGTGCTTTCACTCTTACTGGTGCAGGAGGATCTGTAATTATTTATTCTAATGGTTTTCGAGGATACTCAGGCAACATGATACTTCTCAGCGTCAGTCCGGCTTATTCTACAACTCGTCTGGAACTGATCGCAAACCCCGGAACAATAGTTTCATTGCTTGGATGGCCTTCTTCAACCTTGTCGAATGGCACACAGACCATGTCGTTCACAATTGACTCTACTCTTCCGGTATTACCATATGTTATAAACACTGATCCTCCCAATGCAACTACGCTTGATCTGGGTGCATCTCTTAATGTTGGGAGCCTGCTTTCAAATCCGCCCGGAACTTATATCGGTACTTTCAATATTACTTTTGTGCAGGAATAGCCGGGATAAATACAATATGATCAGTTCAAAATGACACAAAGAAAAGTATACCCCTGGTTATTATTTTTGCGGAGTATGCTTTCTTCGGTCATCGCCTTATATGCAATGGTTTTCATTGCAGTGCTTCTTTCAACTTCATTGGTTCTTGCAGGGCAGGACATTCCTGAATATGACGAAATATCAGTCTCGCTTGATATAAAGGGTATAGGAGCAACGGAAATGCTTTCAGTTATCAAGGGTGGGTATATATATCTGCCGATAACTGATCTTTTTGATTTTCTGCGAATAAGAAATATCCCTTCTGCCGGACTCGACTCCATTTCCGGATTCTTTATTAATCCCGAGGCAAAGTTCTATATAAGCAGGGTCAACAACAGGATAATTTACCAGGAAAAGGTACATGATCTTCCACAGGGAGATCTGATCCATACGGAATCCAATCTTTACTTGAGGTCGATTCATTTTGGAGGTATCTTCGGCCTTAATTGTGATTTTAACTTCAGGAGCCTTTCAGTGATTGTTAACAGTGAGCTTGAACTTCCACTGATAAAGGAGATGAAGCAGGAAGAGATGAGGCGAAACCTTACCAGGCTGAAGGGGGAGTCGATAGCAGATAAAACTATAGGGCGCTCATATCCCAAATTCAGATTCGGGATGGCAGACTGGTCTGCAATTGGTACTGAGGAGATAAACGGGACAAGCGAAACAAGACTTAATCTCGCTCTCGGAGCAGTGATTGCCGGAGGAGAAACTAATGTCTCTCTCAACTATAATAGCAGGGATCCTTTTACAGAGAAACAGCAGAATTACCTCTGGAGGTATGTGAACAATGATTTCAAGTCTCTCCGCCAGATAATTGCAGGTAAAATATCTTCACAGGCAACTTCTTCAATATTTAATCCGGTTATAGGTGTTCAGCTTACTAATACACCTACAACCTACCGGCGTTCATTCGGATCATATACACTGAGCGACAAAACGGAGCCGGGATGGATAGTGGAACTCTATGTTAACAATGTTCTTGTCGATTATGTAAAAGCTGATGCGTCAGGTTTCTTTACATTCCAGGTACCTCTTGTTTACGGTAATACAATAGTGAAACTGAAGTTCTATGGCCCGTGGGGAGAAGAAAGATCAAAGGAGCAGAATATAAATATACCATTTAACTTTTTACCTGAGAAAACCATTGAATACAATGTCAGTGCAGGTGTGGTTGAAGATACATTATGGAGCAGGTTCTCCAGGGCATCTGTCAATTATGGTCTCTCGAGAGGTATTACTGTAGGTGGCGGAGTCGAGTATTTATCATCTGTCTCTTCAGGTCCGGTTATGCCTTTTGTTAAAGCTTCATTCAGGCTGGCCAATAATATTCTTCTCTTCGGAGAATATACATATAGTGTAAGGGCAAAAGGAGCGCTTACATACAGAACGCCTTCCAATATACAGTTCGACATCAACTATGCCTGGTACCACAAGGATCAGACTGCTATAAATTTCAACTACCGTGAGGAGAGGAAAATTTCCGCTTCAGTGCCTTTCAAAATAGGAAAATTCTCATCATTCAACAGGTTCTCGGTTAACCAACTTGTGTTGCCATTATCGCAATATACTACCGGTGAATGGCTTTTCTCAGGTTCACTGCCTGGAGTAAACACCAACATAACCACTTATGGTATCTTCATCGGAGAAGTCAAACCATATTTCTACAGCAATATTGCACTTTCAGCAAGGCTTCCCGGGAGGTTTGTACTAATGCCCCAGGTTCAGTACGGGATCTCCCGTAATGAGCTTCTTTCAGCAAAACTGAAAGTTGAAAAGTACATAAAGGACCATGCATTTATGAGTTTGTCGTATGAACGTAACTTCTCGTATAACGTTAATATGGCGGAGCTTGGCATCAGATATGATTTTAATTTTGCAAGAACAGGAATGAGTGTAAGACAATCCGGTAAACGAACAACATTCATTGAAAATGCCTCAGGAAGCCTGATAAGTGACAGCAGAACCAATTACATTTCAGCTGATAACCGGCCAAATGTAGGGCGGGGAGGTGTAACTGTCATCCCGTTCTTCGATATGAATGTCAATGGAATAAGAGATAAAGGTGAAAAGAAAGTTCCGGGACTCGCTGTCAGAGCTAATGGAGGCAGGATAATGTACGTCGAAAAAGACACAACAATCAGGATCCTTGGATTGGAACCTTATACAAGCTGTTTCATAGAGATGGATCCCGGTAATTTTGAAAATATTTCATGGCAGCTTCCTTACAGCACTTTAAGCGTGACGACTGATGCGAATATGCTCAAGACAATAGAGGTGCCGGTAACTATTGCAGGCGAAGCCAACGGGACTGTTTCTTTCGAGAAAGGTGGCCAAAAACGCGGACAGGAACGCATTATTGTCAATTTCTATAACGATAAGATGATATCTGCAGGACGTGTGCTCACGGAATCAGACGGATACTATAGTTTGTTTGGATTGAACCCGGGAAAATATCTTGTACGTGTCGATACTTCACAGCTTCGGAAACTGGGAATGACATCTGATCCTGACTCAATTCTGTTTACAATTAAGGGCAGGCTGGATGGAGACATTGTCGACAGACTCGATTTTAATCTGAAGAAGATAATTGCTGAAACTGAAGAAATTGTTGTACCTCAACCGGTTGTTAAAAAAGATACTTCATATTTAATAGTACATGAGGTTGTTGAAGAAATGGTCACCATTTCAGAGGACTGCTGGGCGATACAGCTTGGTGCCTTCAAGAAGAAGCAGAATGCAGAATCACTAAGGAAGAAGCTTGAACAGATATTAGGCCAGAAGCTGGAGATTGTCGTGGCTGATGATTTTTATAAGGTAAGGTCAAGCGACATCAGGACGAGGGCGGAAGTTGATGACAAGATAAAGATACTGGGCCGTAATGGTATAAATGAATTGTGGGTTATCTTGCTGAAGGCAAAACAGCAGCAGAGAGTCCTGATCGAAAAGTCTGACTCGGTAGCTGTGATACGTGATTTAGTAGATTCTATCATTGTTCAGCCTGCAGCATCCCCGTTAATGTCAATCCAGGTTGGCGCATTCAGATCGAATGGATATGCACAGGCGCTAAAGAACAAAATATCGGCAGCGGTGACAAATCCTGTAAAGGTGGTTTTTGAAGACGATTACTATAAAGTCCGGATAGCAGGCTTCACCAGTAAGGCTGATATAGAAAGGCTGCTTCCTCTTCTTGGTATGATGGGTATGAAGGATCTATGGATACCACCGGTGAAAGCACCTGAGCCGGTTATTAAGCCTGCTGTGATTCCTGTTGATACTGTGAAGAAAGCCCCTGCAGAAACTAACAAAAAGGAACAGGTAGTACAGCCTAAAATCAAACCGGCTGAGGAACCTCCAGTAACGGTACCTCCCGTTTCAATGCGCGTCGGCGAATTTGTCAGGAAGTCAGAAGCTGTCCATGTTCAGAAAAGGATTCTTAAAAAGCTTAATCTTGAATCGGAGCTCAGGGAGCAATGGGGATACTATTATATTATTATTGGAGGATTCTATACCCGTGAAGAGACGTACAAATACTATCCTGAGCTGGCAGGTCTGGGTTATACCAGGATCACAGTTATTGATCTAAGATAGCATAAAACCTGCTGGTTATTGGTAGCCGTTCTTAAAATCCTGCTAATCTCCACCCTTTCCGATAGCTTCGGCTAATGTGTTTATTGGCTTCTGCGTTGTCTGTAGTCATCGTCGCCGTGTACCATTTAAGCAGCGTATCGGGAACCCGGATAGCCACAGTACCCAGCAGTATTGCTTCCGTCATCGGACCAGATTGCGCAAAATGCGACTCAGTTCCGGGTCCGCCAAGGCATGCAACGACGAAGCTATGGTAATGGTTACCGGCTTCAAATACAGGTAGTTCGTAATCCTTAAATTTATCTACCGGAAAAAGACCAGGTTTCTCACCGTTGGGAGGATGAAGAAGATAACCTTCAGTGCCTATCAGCATTGCTGACTCTGCAGGATATTCCATCCCTGTCACCATAGCCCTGATATCTTCTGGCGGATAGAATTCGCCGTCGAACCATTCCAGCGGCAGAATGTCCGATTCAGTCTTTTCGTTACCTGCGAACATCCAGGTAATATGGTCCCCCTGTGGCCATGTGTCGCCTCTTCTCTCCGGAGATTCTTTCCACGACCTCTGAACTTCTGCAATGACGGATAATGGAGGTTTCATCCCAAGTCCTTTCCATACTGCATCAAAAATATGGCACCCAATATCGCCCGACCATCCTGTGCCGAAATCCTGCCATGCCCTCCATTTTGTCTGATGATATATCTCTGGCGCCCATGATCGCAGAGGAGCGGTGCCAGTCCAAATATCCCAGTTAAGATTTACCGGTGCAGGTGCTGCCTTCTTCGGACGCGGACCTATAAGACGGTAATTTTCAACCGCACCCGGACGGTTGGAACAAAGGTAGGCATGTTTTACCTTGCCAATGGCCCCGTCCTTCAGAAGCTGAACAGCCATCTTATCACACTGCCGCGAAGCTACCTGCGTCCCCAGCTGAGTAATAACACCATATTTGGCTGCTGCCTCTGTGAGCTTCCTCACTTCGGCAATATCATGACACATAGGCTTCTGGCAATAAACATGCTTGCGTTTCTTTATCGCGGTATATGCTATGATGAAATGGTTATGGTCCGGAACAGTGACATTTACGGAATCAATATTCCCATCCTCTTTTTCCAGAAGTTCGCGCCAGTCAGTGTAGGTGCGTGCATCGGGGAGAGTCTCGGAAGCTTTTTTCAGATTGTCGGCATCAACATCGCATAAAGCAACTATTTGCACGTTTGGATTCTCCTTGAATTTATTGAGGTCCGACCATCCCATTCCCCCTACGCCTATACAGGCATGGCGAAGCTTAGCGTTTGGCGATGGCTTGCTTCTTGAGCAGCTTAATATCAGAGGTGCGCCTATAGCTGCAAGAGATGTCGTTTGAATGAATTTACGGCGCGAAATTGGAGAGGAATGGTGTTTCATGGCGATTAAGATTGAGGTCTATCAAATTTAATCAATTAGCACAAAAGAAAAAAGATCAAAGACAAAAAGTCAAAGATCAAACAGGCTTTGTTTTCATCTGCCGCAGGCAGTGTTGGGGGAACCTGGTTATAAGAAATGAAAATTTGCAAAGTCAATGTTTCGAAGATTTAATTGATTTACATTTCTGGCTGGAGTAAATTTGCAATATATTTACCTAATTTTAAGATGTTTAATTAAATTCCTGAAAAACTCAGTATGTTGAAAATTATTTCAAAATTGGAAAAGCTGGGACGAAAAGTTCTACTTTCAGATAATTCAAAATGGGAAGAATATGATTTTGTCTGGAAACATTTATCATCTTGTGAGAAGATACTGGATGTCGGCTGCGGAGTCGGATTATTTTTACATTATGCTCCTGATCATATTCTCGGAGTTGACATCAACCCGCACAATGTTGAATTCTGCAAATCCAACGGTTTTCAGGCAATAGTCGGAGATGCTCTCAAACTTGATTTAGCTGACAACTCCTTCGATGGGGTGCATTCGTCACATGTAATGCATATATTTACTCCTGGTCAGGCTATGACCTATATTAAAGAAATGTGCAGGGTTTGCCGGCCTGGTGGTAAAATTGTGGTTTCACTGAAACACGATTACCGCTACTTCTGGCAGAATCCGGAAAACAGTCGTCCATATCCCCCCTCAGTTTTTTATGGGATGTCCTCGCAACAACCTTCAGCAGAAAAACCGAGGAGCAATCCCATGTGGGAGGACCTGCCCCAGTTTGAACCGATCGGCATAAAATATCGTCGCCCTCCTCTTTATTATTTCATGATGTACGGATCACGCAATCGGATGAGGGTTTCCTCCGCACTAAATGTTCTGCAATGTAAATTCTTGTTAAGAAAATACTGGACATTTGACGCCTATACTATTGTTCTCGAAAATAGAAAACAACCAGCTGCATGTTAAATATGCTCACCTATTGCCTTTATTTTGATTTTTTATTGTAACTTACGGAAGTTCAATTAATTCTATAGTATGAAATTTTAAAAGCCGGGAAATGAAAAAGTTTATAAATTTTAAAACACTTTTTCTGCTATCAGGTTTAATAATCTTTCAGAACAATTCGGTATTTACCAAGCAGAATATTTCAGATCTGAATTCCAATAAGGCATCTGCGGGTTTTACATTACCTGGTCCGCCGATAGTGATATGGGTAGCTCCATTCAAGCAGTATACAATTCAAAAATCACAGAAAGCCAGCATCACTGTGAAAGTAAAAACGACCTCCGGGCTAAGTTCGGTGTCAGTATATCTTAATGATGTCTTATATGGAGCACCTGAGATGACCAGCTCGACAACAGAAGTAGCAACCTTTATCGCAACCAAAACTCTTACTCTTGAACCCGGAGAGAACAGTATCTATCTGGTAGCCATAACTAATGAAGGCACAACAACATCTGAAAAAAGAGTAATTAATGTACAGCTTACTTCTAAAACCGGTGATCCTGCAACAACCAAACCATCGATCGAATGGTCTGCCCCGGCAGAAAAATATGTAACTGTTAAATCATCTTCTGTTAACATCAGTGCTTCTATAAGCTCTCCTTCTGATCTTAAATCAGTAGTCCTCTTCCTTAATGGAATCTCACTCGGAGCTACCGGAATAAAAAGATCTTCGAGTGATACCGTAATTTATGTTGTGGAAGAGACTTTAAGTCTCAGACAGACCGAAAATATTGTATTTCTGGAAGCATCCAACACTGCTGGTTCTGTAACTTCCGATAAGCGTTTTATAACTGTTCCGGCCTCTTCACTTTCTACTTTTTCCGAAATAAAATCCTTATCCAAAACACCTGCTATTACCTGGGTGACACCCACCGCTTTTACTTCAACAACAAGATCAAACAAGACAACAATAAATGCAACCGTTAAGTCCTCTTCAGGAATAAGCTCTGTTTCATTGTACCTGAACGATGTCCTGTATGGTGCTCCTGAGATGACCATTTCGACAACTGAGATAGGGACTTTTATTGCAACTAAAAGCCTGCCTCTTGAACCGGGAGAGAATAGAATATACCTGATAGCTACCAACTCTGAAGGTTCAACAACTTCAGAAACCCGGTTTATAACAGTCCCGTTAGCTCAAAAGGCTGATGGGGATGCAATTGGCAATACACCTTTACCGCCGGCAATTGTATGGGCTGCCCCGACAGAAAAGATCACAACTCTTAAATCGGCTTCAGCAGATATTCAGCTGACGATCAAATCATCTTCTGCCCTGAAATCCGTATTGTTGTATCTTAATGGTATTCCACAGGGAGAATGTGAAGTAAAACCTTCTGCAAGTGAGAAGGGAAGTTTTATCCTTGAAAAATCAATAAGTTTTAAACAGGTCGAGAATAATATATATCTGGAAGCGGAAAACGCAGGAGGTATTACCACTTCCCTGTCACGCAATTTTATCTGTCCTTCTTCGAGTCTGGTTGCAAGTCAGCCGACAACTCAGACAACAACCCAGATTCCGCCTAAAACAAACGAAACAGCCGTTGCAGAAAAGCCGGTTGTTACTGAAAATACCCAGGTAAATAAGCCACCAGTTCAAAAAGCAGTTGATACAGAGCCTGTGCAGGCTTCATCAGCTACGCCGGTCATCACCTGGACAAGCCCTTCGGGTACTCGTACAAAACTTGATACTTATACTGCTCCTGTTAAAGCTAATATCAAATCTTCCAATGATTTGAGATCAGTGCTCATTTATGTAAATGGTGTTTCAAAAGGGGATGCTGAAATAAAACCGCTGGCAGAAGCCGGAAGCTATCAGATGGAAAAAGTCGTGACTTTCAGCCCTGGTGAAAACGAATTATATATAGTGGCAACCAATAGCACAGGTTCAACCAGGTCGGAATTAAGGTATTTTTCAAATCCTTCAGCCGTTGTGCCTGAAATATCCTGGTCAAATCCATCAACACCCAATTCAGTTGTAAATGTCGAGAGTTTCAATGTAAGTGCATGCATTAAATCAGCTTCTGAATTGAGATCTGTAAAACTTCTGGTTAACGGAAATATTCAGAGTGAAGACAATGTTTTTCAGATTTCGCCTGATGAAAACTGCAACTATCAGTGGAAAAGCTCGGTGGTGCTGAAAGATGGAGATAACAGTATTTATATTATCGCTACCAATGGTGCAGGAAGCATAACCTCAGATAAAAGAGTGGTTAAATATTCCCAGGCTATAACTGAAAAACGCCTGGCTCTCGTATTTGGCAATTCTGAATACAAGAACAAGGCTCCGTTAAAAAATCCTGTGAATGATGCCAATCTTATTGAGGGTACGCTTAAACAGCTTGGTTTTGACGTTATTAAGCGGCTAAATGTCGGCAAGGTTGAAATGGAGGCAGCGATCAGGGAATTTAATGAAAAACTGCCCGATTATTCCGTCGCATTATTTTACTATGCAGGTCATGGAAACCAGGTGGACGGTAAGAACTTTCTGATCCCTACCGATGCCGTTCTTGAAAAGCCTGGCGACTGTAAGTATGAAGCCATTGATGTGAATTATGTTGTTGAAGAATTTGATAAGTACCCGGATAATACAAATATAGTGATCCTCGATGCATGCCGGAGCAATCCGTTTGCAAGCTGGAGCCGTGGCGGTGAGGCCGGATTCCGGCCAATAAGCTTTACCAGCGGCACCATTATAGCTTATGCTACATCACCCGGAGCAACTGCTGCCGATGGCAAGGGTTCAAATGGCTTATATACCGAGGAACTTGTAAAACAGATGGTTATTCCACAACCGATAAGCACTGTTTTCAGCAACACCCGGATTCAGGTAAGAAAGCTGAGCAGCAATCAGCAGGTCCCGTCAGAAATGAATCAGCTTAACGGTGAGTTCTATTTTAAGAAGTAGCTAAGGAAGACCGGATATTTCATTATTCCGTGAAGAAGAACCCGCAGAGTTTTATGGGCACTGCGGGTTCTTTATATTCTACGGGGAATCAGAGATAATTATTCAGCAATGAGTTCCTTTTATGGTAACTCACTTAAAAAATGTGGTGATGTATGTTTAGTTTTATATTTTTACTACGTTTATGAATCTGTAAATAATTTCATCACATGAAAAAAATAGTTCTTCTGTCATTTTTATCAGCTATATCCATCCTGACCATCGCCCAGATCCCGCAGGGCATTAATTATCAGGCTGCTGCATTTAACAGTTCAGGTGTGCCAGTATCGAATGTCACTATTCAGGTTAAGGTTGGAATTCTTTCCGATACGTTGACCCCTGTTATAGTTTGGGAGGAGCTCCATCCAACTGTTAAAACCAATAACAGCGGCGTTTTTAACCTTGTGATCGGTACAGGGACAAAACAATCAGGATCAGCCGCAGCATTCAGCAATATTGACTGGAGCGTTTCTCCATTATACCTGAAAGTTCAGTTTTACTATCAGAACACGTGGAAATACATGGGCACTTCAAAACTTTGGTCAGTTCCT
>JAPLDY010000158.1:1833-6004 GCA_026391595.1 Bacteroidia bacterium | reverse complement strand
CATTTTGCCAGTCTATAATCAAGCCCTTCCATCCTATCCTCAATTACCAGGTAATCACCATACTGCGTTTCAGGGATTTCTCTTGTCACCTTTTCCTGGACAACCGGAGGCTGTGAAAGCGCCGACGAGGTTTCTTCCTTTTGAAGTATGTCCTTTATCTCCAGAAGTTCAATTTTTCCGGTGGAGATGAGAAAATATAGGTCCTGGGCAGTCTTAAAATCATAATGGGTAATAAGTTTCTGGATTACTGTGTCGTTATATGGCATCTTCCAGTTCTTCAGACGCCGCATCAACAGTTCCTTGCCCTCGGCAGCAGCCTTTGTCTTCTCCTCATTAAGAGCCAGTTTTATCTTGGATTTGGCTTTATTCGTTACTACAAATGAAAGCCAGTCCTGTTTGGGTGTCTGATTCTTTGAGCGTATTATGTCGACATGGTCGCCGTTTTTAAGCACATATCTGATAGTCACATTTTTCCCGTTCACCTTACCTCCCACGCATGAACCGCCTACTGCAGTATGAATATCAAATGCAAAGTCAAGTACAGTGGCGCCGGCAGGCAGCTGTCGCAGATCACCTTTTGGAGTGAATACGAATACTTCGTCGGTATAGAGTCCCGACCTGACCTGGTCGAGGAAAGCTGCATCTTCTTTTTCCGGTGATTCAAGAATCTCGCGCATCTTGGAGAGCCATGAATCAAGTCCACCTTCACCCTTGATTCCTTTGTACTTGAAATGAGCAGCCAAACCTTTTTCAGCTATTTCATCCATTCTTGTGGAGCGGATCTGGACTTCAACCCATTTTCCCCTGGGGCCAACAACAGTTGTATGCAGCGATTCGTACCCATTTGATTTTGGGACAGATATCCAGTCGCGAAGCCTGCTCGGATTTGGCTGGTATAGATCTGTCACCACAGAGTACGCACGCCAGCAATCTGATTTTTCATTCTGACCGGTAGTATCAATTATTATCCTGACAGCAAAAAGATCAAATACTTCATCAAATTCCACTCCCTGCTTCTTCATTTTATGCATGATGGAATGTATTGATTTTGTGCGGCTTTTAATAGTGAATATAAAGCCTTGCTTCTCCAGCTTTTCCTGCAGGGGCGCAGAGAATTCCCTTATCAGCCTGTTTCTCGAGGCTGTTGTCTGCTTAAGTCGGTTTTCAACAAAATTGTATTGCTCCGGTTCAAGATATTTGACAGCCAGGTCCTCCATCTCCGATTTGATATTGTAGAATCCAAGTCTGTGCGCAAGCGGAGCATAGAGGAAATACGTTTCTGAGGCCAGCGGAATTTTTTCCTTTTCAGGAGCCTTATCAAGATTACGCATATATTCAAGACGCTCAACAAGCTTTATCAGGATCACACGCACATCATCGGCAAGACTTAGCAGGAGCTTCCTGAAATTTTCTGCCTGGTACGATGATTGCATTGATTCTATACCAGAGATCCTGGAAAATCCATGAAGTATTTCGACAGCTTTTTTGCCGAATTCTTTTTCAAGCTCCTTAGAATGAAGATCAAGGCTATCATATGAATCGTGCAGGAGAGCTGTAATAATGGAGGTCAGGCCGAGTCCCATCTCACCTGCTATAATCCTGGCCACAGAGAGGGCATGAAGTATTTTTGGTTCCCCGGTAAGAATTGTCTTTTCTCCGCAAGATTCTATTGCCAGGTCGAGAGCTTTCCGGATCTTAAAATAGTCCTCCCTGGTGATACTGTTTTTAGCTGCAGTCAGAAGAGCCCTGTAGCCTGATTGGATCTTCGTCGATAGTACCATGCCGGATTAAAGGATCTATCTGAAGGAGATACCCAATCCAGATGATACTACATTGTACTGCGATCTTGTATAGTCGATATGGAATGTGATGACTGACAGTTTAAGTCTGAAGCCTACATTAGCTCTTAAGCCTGAGAAATTCTCTATTTCTATATCAGGGAATTCATCTCCCGTAACTATACTTGCTGCGGAATCATTATATTCTGCATGTGGAATGCCGCTTGTTACGAGCACAGGTGTAGGGTAACTGCCTTCCAGTTTGGCAATTGAGTTGGTACGGCTATATCCAAGTCCACCGTAAAATGTGATCACTTTGAGATTAACAGAAGCAATGGCGCCTACGTTAAGTGCCTGAATTGTCATTGAAAGATTCTGATCACTGAAATAGGTTGCTGGATTGATAGTCGTATAATTCAACGCTATCGATGGATCCGGCATCAGGCTTAAAGGAACATTCCCATTAAGCCATGTATAACCTCCAAAGATTGATACATCAAAAGGCGTAAGGTCATTCCCTGGTATGTACTGCATGATACTGTGCAAAAGTCCAACTCCCCATAGCATAACGTCTCCATCCTTTATCGGAAGCCTCGGGATAAATCTGCCCTTCAGCTCAGTTCCAAGCGGAAGGCCTATTCCGACCTGCAACGTCGGGACAGGAATGTACTTCCAGTCCGTTCCCGGAGGGGATTTAAAAGAGGCAAGAGTGACACCGGACTGTGAATATGTCATTAGAGGGCCTTCCGTTTTTGGACCAGCAACAGTAGAAGCTTTTCCTGATGCAGAAAGTGCAGATGAGAAGCCAACCGAAGAGAGGTCAAATGTTTCGGCAGACGATGGCACCATTCCAACATTTAACCCGAAAGTAACATCGAAACCTCCGAATTTATGAGGTTTAGCGGTATTGTACCAGCTTCCGTTCAGTCCAGCTCCGAAAGCATTTACCCAGGGAGTGATGTAAGCTTCAACGAACTTAACACCATCAGCCGGGGCGCTTCTCAGGAAATCGACATTATCGAACTGTGAAAAAGCGGCTGATGATAAGAGGAAAAATGCTGTGGCAAGCACAGACGTACGTTTTAATAAGAGTTTTTTCATATTCAGGCTATTGATTTAAGGTCAAATTTATATAAAATTAGGAAATGGAAGCGTGACAATGAGTCTTACTTCAAGGGAGAGTCGGGTTCCCTGGACATTTCAAGATAGTAGGCCTTATCCACCATATCGGGAAGAATCCTTTGAAAAAGTGCAGTGAGTCTGCCTGCCCAGGTGAGGATTTTGTTCCTCTTTTTCTTTTTGATCCCCAGGAGTATCCAATGTGCAACATATTCCGGAGTCATCAGTTTTTCTTCCTTCCTCGGAGATAGACCTTGCTCTGAACCATCGGCTAAAAGCGCATGTCTTCTCACTTCGGTGGCGGTAAATCCAGGAGCAATTATCATTACATGAAGACCTTTTCTCAGGTTTTCGATCCTTATCGTTTCAAGGAAACCATGCATGGCAAATTTGGATGCTGAGTATCCTGTTCTTCCAGGCAGTCCATGAAAACCTGCCACAGAAGAAACACCGACGACCGAGCCTTTGTTAGCAACCAGGAAGGGTAAAGCATATTTCGTACAATATACTGTACCCCAAAAATTTACATCCATGAGGCTATGGAGAACTTTCAAATCTACATCGTCGAAAGCCGCTCTCATTGAGATTCCTGCGTTGTTGATAAGGATATTAACAGTTCCATATTTTTCAATTGTCTTATTGACAAGGTTCCGGCAATCTTCCTCACTACAAACATCGGTAACTACATATGATGCCTCCTGGTTTAAAGCTCTTATTTTCGCAACAATTTCAGCAAGTTTTTCTTCAGATCTGGCGGCGAGCATCACTTTGCTCCCATTTGCTGCGAATTCAAGCGCAGTTGCTGCTCCAATTCCTGAAGATGCACCTGTAATTATGACAACTTTATCTCTGAAAATGTCCTTCATGATCTAAATGTAGTAAACATCTTTTACGAAAATAGACATTTTATTTCCTTTTAAAATGATTTTCCAGAATTCGGTGGTGCATTCAAAAAGAAATATTTTCTGCTTGTATAATTTCAAAATTATAATACCTTTGCACACGCAAAATTATGATAGAATTTAGTAGCTCAGTTGGTAGAGCATTCCGCTGTGCGGAAGGGTTCTGTGGTTCTTTAAAATGTGAATAATTGATTTAGTAGCTCAGTTGGTAGAGCATTCCGCTGTGCGGAAGGGTACCAGGGTTCTTTTAATGTGATAATTTGATTTAGTAGCTCAGTTGGTAGAGCATTCCGCTGTGCGGAAGGGTCCTGCGGTTCTTTAAAATGTGAATAATTGATTTAGTAGCTCAGTTGGTAGAGCATTCCGCTGTGC
>JAPLDY010000158.1:0-1825 GCA_026391595.1 Bacteroidia bacterium | reverse complement strand
TAGAGCATTCCGCTGTGCGGAAGGGTTCTGTGGTTCTTTAAAATGTGAATAATTGATTTAGTAGCTCAGTTGGTAGAGCATTCCGCTGTGCGGAAGGGTTCTGTAGTTCTTTAAAATGTGAATAATTGATTTAGTAGCTCAGTTGGTAGAGCACATCCCTTTTAAGGATGGGGTCCTGGGTTCGAATCCCAGCTAGATCACAATAATAAAGAGGGATTTAACATTGTCCCTCTTTGTTGTCTCAGCTGCAGGTTATGTTTACACTTTACATTCTTTACAGTGAATCTTTTAACAGATTCTATGTCGGGTATACCAATGATCTGGAAAGAAGATTATCCGAACATAATAGGAAGAAGGGTAAGTTTACTGATGCCGGAATCCCCTGGAAGCTGGTTTATTCCGAATCTTTTACAAAGAAAAAGGATGTCATGGAAAGGGAAAGATATATCAAAAGTCGAAAATCCAAAGACTTCATAAAAGAACTAATTGGATGGTAGAGCATTCCGCTTTGCGGAAGGGTCCTGGGTCATGACCGAATCAAAGATCCTCACCGAAGTGTCAGGAGCGTCAACATCCAACTCCCATCCAGATTACAAAAAAGGCTTGCACTCACTTGCAAGCCTTTTTTCATTAATGAAATTCTCTCTGAAACATCAGGGATTCCTATTTCGAAAGCACCGGTATCTGCCTGTTTATCGATTCCTCGAGGGAAATAAGCGTTTCTGTCCTTACGATGCCGGGTATGTTCTGTATCTTCTCGGTGAGGATGTCCTTAAGGTGCTCATTATCTCTTGTGTACACTTTGATAAACAAAGAATAGTTACCTGTTGTATAATGGCACTCTATGATCTCAGGGATATCCTTGAACTTTTTGACAACCTCACGGAAATGGCCTGGATGCTCCAGGAATATTCCAATATATGCACATGTATGGAATCCTACGAGAACGGGATCGACCTTGAATTCAGAGCCTCTAATAACACCTATCTTTATTAGTCTCTGTACCCGCTGGTGGATCGCAGCTCCTGAAACACCACACACTCTGGCAACTTCCAGATAAGGTATCCTGGCATTCTTTGTAATAATATCCAGAATCTTTCTGTCGAGGTCGTCAATCTGTAAATTTTCAGCCATGATTCGCTTCTAGTTTATAAAATGATACAATAGGTCAATTTTATCTTAAAAATCCATGCAAAAGGTAAGGAATATTATCTGTTTTGACAAATAGATGATTTAACTCAATTTGCTGGTTACTTGTTTATATAACCGATTATTTCCCTGATATCATTGAATCCATTGGCGGTGAGATAATTCTCAATTCCTTCAAGTATCTTGACTGATGCCTGGGGATCGATGAATGAAGCCGTGCCAACCTGTATGGCAGACGCTCCTGCAAGGAGGAACTCGAGTGCATCGTTAGTATTCATGATGCCTCCGATCCCTATTACGGGGATTTTGACAGCTTTGGCCACCTGCCAGACCATTCTGACGGCAACGGGCCGGATTGCCGGACCGGATAATCCGCCTGTAATTGTCGACAGTGCTGGTTTCATCTTCTTTACATCGATGGACATTCCCATAAGCGTATTAATGAGAGAGACCGAATCAGCACCCTCCTCCTCCAGTGCCAGCGCAAAATCAACAATATTTGTGACATTCGGGGATAGCTTGACAATAAGCTTTTTGGAATATACATTGCGGACTGCCTTTGTGACTTCTCTGGCGGAATGAAGGTTTGTTCCAAAGGCCATTCCTCCCATTTTAACATTCGGACATGATATGTTGAGTTCTATGCCAGGTACCTTTTCAAGCTTATCGATCCTTT
>JAPLDY010000051.1 GCA_026391595.1 Bacteroidia bacterium | reverse complement strand
CCCGGGGGAATCGGGGAACTCGATATATGGAAATCTGAACAAAAAGATGACGGCAGCTGGAATGATCCGGTTAACTGCGGTGAGATTATCAATACACCTTACAGCGAGGATACCCCCTACTTCGATCCTGTCAGCAGCGCCCTGGTGTTCAGTTCCAAAGGACATATAAGCATGGGAGGTTATGATGTTTTCAGGTCCATCTTCAGAAACGGAGGCTGGACTAATCCTGTAGGTATGCCCTTTGCCTTCAATACTACAGCTGAAAATACTTTTTTTATTCTCAACAATAATACTCCTGGTTTTGTAGCAAGCGTTTATGATGAAAAGGATCAGAGCAGGAATATCTACTCGCTGGTAGCTATCGACCCGGCAGATGAGATGACCAGCGTCGAAGGAGCACTTACCTTGAACGACGGCATGACACCGGTTCCGGGGAAAGCTTCATTGAAACTTACAGACATCACCAAAAAAACTCCCCAAAGGCTGATCCAATTAAATGAAGACGGCACCTATAAGTTTGAGATCAAACCTGGCGATTATGAAATGCTTGCAAGTCACCCCGGATATAAATCAGAATTGATAAAACTCAATCTTCCTCTTTACAACCTGAGTCATTATATGGTTGTCAACTCAACACTTTCACCCGAGAATGTCGCTGACGGAAGTTTCCTGACCGTTAAAAACATTCTTTTTGAATTCGACAGCTATGAGATTGATAATCAGGCTAAAAACATACTTGAATCAATAAAGTCGATTCTTATCAACCACCCGGAACTGAAAATTGAGATTGCAGGATATACCGATTCAAAAGGAAGTACATCATATAATATGGAGCTTGCCGATAAACGTGCACAGACGGTTATAGATTACTTTACTTCCGCTGCAATACCTTCATCAAGGTTTGTCAAGAAGGCATTCGGTGAATCAAATTTTGCTGCTGTTAATATTAATAAAGATGGTTCCGATAATCCGGAAGGCAGAAAATATAACAGGAGAGTGACTTTCGGCATTGTTGACTCCCATACAGGAGTAATTATTCGTCAGGAAACATATACTCCTGAACACCTCAGACTGGTGTCGGCAATGAAGTACAGTATAATCCTTAAGAAGAGCCAGGAAATGCTTCAACCGGATTATTTTGACAACCTGGAACTTGATGCGAAACTTTTCTTAAGAACTGTTCCGCTCGATTCTTTCTTTGTATATGCGGTTGGATTATTCTATAACAAACCAGATGCAATAAGATACCTGGCCTATGCCAGGGGAAAAGGATATATTGATGCTTATATAATAAATCATTACGACCTTAACAAGGTGACCAAGGAAGCAGCCAGGCTCACGCCAATCGTAAGCGGCGCTTCAGGAAGCATAATATATACAATCCAGGTTAAAGCTTCCAGGTCGCCCATGAACATGCGCCTGTTCAAAGATATAAAGGACATCAGGGAATTATACAACGAGGATGGCTTCTATCGTTACGTAACAGGGGAATATAGCCAGCTTTCAAAAGCGAAAGAGGTACTCCAGCCTATACGTGACGCAGGATTCTCCGATGCTTTTATCAGAGAGCTCAACTTATTGATAATTAAATAAATATTAAGCTGACGGATGAAGTTTGAAAAAATAAATCTCAGGGCCCTGGAACCTGAGGATCTGGAGCTTCTTTATGACTGGGAGAATAATGATTCTTATTGGATCATCAGTAATACTGTAGCACCATTTTCAAAATACACCCTGAAAAGATACCTCGAAAACTCACACAAGAATATTTATGAGACCGGGCAGCTGCGGCTGATGATCGACCTCATAACTGAAAAGAAAACCGTTGGAACAATAGACATCTTTGATTTCGATCCTTTCCATAAAAGGGCAGGACTCGGTATACTCATTGCTGAGAAGGATGAACGAAAAAAAGGTTATGCAACAATGGCATTAAAGTGTCTGATAGATTATTGCTTCAGCACTCTTCAACTTCACCAGGTTTATTGCAATATCCTGTCAAACAATCAAGAGAGTATTGACCTTTTCAAAAAGCTGGGATTCATACAGGTCGGCATCAAAAAAGAGTGGGTTAAGACTTCAGATGGATGGCTTGATGAACATCTCTTCCAGCTTATTAACAAAGAAAAAGAATAGTCTTTTATTTCTTTTCTGCAGCAACTCTCATATTCCTGTATTCTCCCCTGAAATAGTTGATGCCTGCAGCATCATACCTTTTCTTCAACACCTCGAGACGGGCAAGAAAATCCTCGAAATCCTTCAGCCTGTCCGGTGTCCATCCGGTCTCAGCAATGGCAAATGCCCTGGGGAATGCCATATATTCCATATGCTCAGATGTAGGAATATATTCCGTCCATACATTGCCCTGAACACCTAGAATATGCTTTTGCTCTTCAGGCGTAAGTTCTTCTGGCATAGGATTATAAGCATAGACCTTCTCGAGTGGCAGATAGCCTCCAATTGCCAGAGGTTCTCCTGCAGGTTCGCACTGATAATAATCGAGGTATACAGAACTGCTGGGGGTCATTATCACATCATGTTTCTGCTTAGCTGCTGCTATTCCGCCTTTGGTGCCTCTCCACGACATCACTGTAGCCTCCGGAGCCAGGCCCCCTTCCAATATTTCATCCCAGCCGATAAGCTTGCGACCCTTGGATATAAGGAATTTCTCCATCCTCTGAACGAACCAGCTCTGAAGTTCGTTCTCGTCATTTAAACCATTATCCTTAATCCTTTTTTGGCAAAGTGGACATTTTTCCCATCTTGTCTTGGGGCACTCATCACCTCCGATATGGATATAGGTTCCCGGGAAAAGATCGATAACTTCTGTCAGCACATCCTGCAAAAAAGCGAAGGTGCCCTCCTTGCCTGCGCAAAATACGTCAGGCATGACACCCCATTTGGGATTTACCTCGAATGGGCCGCCTGTGCAGGAAAGCTCAGGATAAGCTGCAAGAGCTCCCATTGCATGGCCGGGCATCTCAATTTCTGGAATTACTGTGATGAATCTTGATTTTGCATAAGCTACAACATCCTTCACTTCATCCTGTGTATAAAATCCACCATAAGGTGTTCCGTCATACTTGAAAGGAGGTTTTCCGGCATGGCCTACGATGGTCTCCTTACGAAATGCCCCTACTTCAGTAAGCTTTGGATACTTCTTAATCTCAATCCTCCATCCCTGATCGTCAGTAAGATGCCAGTGAAATGTATTCATCTTGTGGAGTGCAAGCATGTCTATGTAATCCTTTATTGTAGCTACCGGGAACATGTGCCGCGACACATCGAGGTGCATGCCCCGGTAGATAAACCTGGGTTCATCCCTGACAATGCATGCCGGCACGCTGAGAGCCATTCCTTCAATAACTTTCTTATTCTCAACTTCTACCGGAAGAAGCTGTCTGATCGTCTGA
This sequence comes from Bacteroidia bacterium, assembly GCA_026391595.1. Classification (GTDB taxonomy): domain Bacteria; phylum Bacteroidota; class Bacteroidia; order Bacteroidales; family VadinHA17; genus LD21. Next base: position 4,136 of record JAPLDY010000051.1, on the reverse strand, counting down.
ACGGCATAAAAGAAGCCTACCGCTGTTTTTGCCTGAATGGCTATCCGCTTTGGAGTAATTGTCAGGATATATCCTTCATCATTTTTAACTGCAGTATCGAAACTCATGAAGACAGATCTCTTCCTGGCCTTAGTTCCTGCTGAAACATCAGGAGTCAGTCCCGTCGGATTATTTATCAGCTGGGCCAGAAAGTCGGCAGCCAGCCTTGTCTCAGCGTCCAGCGACGGTATGATAATATTGGAATTTTTTGTAAAAACAAAATCTCCGGTGAGCATGGATATTGATACGGGCGCCGGTATTAATGCAGGGATTTTGCCTTCAGAAGATGAATTGCCATTGCTGCAGCTTAAGAACATCATTATTACAGGAATGAAATAAAGTATCATTTTCATAGTGTATTTTTTATGTTATAAATATAACTATGCATAATTTCTAAAAAAATATTTCATGCAGATTTATTTTGTGCACCGGCTCCGTGACAGTCCTGAAGCCAGCAGGCCGCAAGCAGCCGATATATCAGCGCCGCGCGTTCTCCTTACAGATGCTGATATTCCCGATACCACCAGATTATGCTTGAAGTACATCATCCTCTCCCCGGACGAAGACACATTCACATCGCCGTGTACCTGGTGATACGGAAGAAGATTGACTCTGATCTCCGATCCGCTCAGAATCTTCTTCAACCCTTCCAGATGCCTGTCAGTATCATTTACACCGCTGATCATGACGTATGCAACGCTGAGTCTCCTTTTCTTCTTCACAGGAAAATTCTTCATTATCTCAATGATCTCAAGTGCAGGGTATTTCTTTTCTGCCGGTACCACATTGATCCGTTCCCCGGGAAAAGGAGAAAACAGACTCAGTGTCAGGTTACATCCTGACTTTTCCAGGAAAGGAATTATTGCAGGGGTAATGCCTACTGTAGATATTGTAATATTCCTGTGGCTCATTGCCATGCCCCATTCCGCCGTCAGTATCTCGCACGCTTTTAAAACATTTTCTGAGTTGTCGAGTGGTTCACCCATACCCATGAAGACAACATGAGTCACATTTTCTGCCGGAGGGATCGATAGTATCTGATTAATTATATGACCGGCATCCAGGTTGCCATGAAAGCCATATCTTGCTGTAACGCAGAACGGGCATCCCATCCTGCATCCAGACTGTGTCGATACACATACTGTATTTCTCCTGCCATCAGGGATAAACACTGTTTCAAACTGTTGCCCTTCAGGATTTCTGAACAGATACTTTACGCTCTTATCGGTGGAAATTTTGGTCGCAATAGGTTCATAAATCAAGGGCACAGCAATCTCACTGAGATAAGTCTTAAGCCTTTTGGGGATTTTTGAGATCATCGACAGATCTGTTATTCTCTTCTTGTAAATGGAATTTGTAATCGAAGAAGCATGTGAGTAATCATATCCTTCTGAGGCTATCAGATCGAAAATATCTCTGACGGAAAGTCCAATCAGATTCGTTCTTTTCATTTAATCAATTTCATAACAAAATTAATCCGATTATCAATATCTTAGTATTGACAAATCAATTTAGAAGTACCCGGCTTTAATACCTGCAATTTATGGTTAACTGGGATTCATTATACATTTATTATATTTCCGGGACCGGTAATGCCCGGCTCTCCTCGCAATGGATCGCAGAAGAAGCTCAGAAGCGAGGATTGAAAACTGTAGTTCAGCAGATCGACAGGCTGGAGAACATCATAATGCCGCTGGCATCAGAGAAACCCCTGATAGGTTTTGCTTACCCGACACATGGTTTCAATACTGCTCCGATAATGCTCAGGTTCATGGCAGGCTTCCCGCGCGGAATGGGGAAAGAGATCTTTCTTGTAAATACCCGGGCAGGAATGAAGCTTTACAAAATTTTTATGCTGGGATTGACCGGTTTGGCCCTGGTTCTCCCTGCATTTATACTATGGCTTAAAGGTTACAGGTGCATAGGTTTCAGGCCTGTAGATATGCCATCCAATTGGATCCCGTTACATCCTGGCATAAAAAACAAAGTAATAGAATCCATAATCGCCAGGTGCAAACCGATAGTTATGAATTTCGCAGACAAAATCCTTTCCGGGAAAAAAGTTTACCGCGGGCTTTACAGCCTACCTGTCGATCTGCTCATAAGTCCCATAGCTGCAGGCTATTACCTCGGAGGGCGCTTTTTCCTGTCTAAGACATTTGTTGCCAATTCAAACTGCAATAATTGCGGAATATGCATAAAGGAGTGTCCTACGGCATCTATAATCTATGTCAGGAACCGACCCTACTGGAAGTTGACATGTGAAAGCTGCATGAGATGCCTCAACAGCTGCCCTCAAAAAGCAATCGAGGCTGCTCATGGGATGGCAACAGGAATGATGTTTCTTATAAGTGCGGTCAATGCATGGGTGATAATGAAGATCGTCAATACCCTGGGAATACAACCGGAGGCCTGGTGGTGGAAGCTCGTTTCCCAATTCATCATGATCGGGGTCATGATTGCTATAGCATCAACAGTCTATCTTATAATGCATTATGCAATGGGATTCAAACCGGTAAGGTCGTTGGTGCGATTTTCTTCATTGACTGCTATACCCGGATGGAGAAGATATAAATATCTGAGGGAGAAGGCACTTGATATTTTTACTAAAAAGAATAAAACTTAAACTCCTGAACTGATGAACCGGATATCTTTCTTCCTGATAGTTTTACTTTTCCTGGCGGCCTGTACAGGCCGCGTAAAGAAAGATAATATAAACCCGACAACCATGGCAATAGATTCAGCAAGCCAGTATGGCTATAACCGAGACTTCCTTGACAGACATGTTAAGATAATTGAACTGAAAGACGGCAATTCGGCTTTGGTGCTTATCCCGACCTGGCAGGGAAGGGTGATGACAAGCACTGCTTCAGGCGATCATGGCTTCAGCTTTGGATGGATCAACCACAAACTCATTGCTTCAGGAGTGATCCAGCCGCATATCAATGCCTTCGGTGGAGAAGAAAGACTATGGCTTGGTCCTGAGGGCGGTCAGTTTTCAATCTATTTCAAAAAGGGGGATCGGTTCATTTATGACAATTGGCAGGTTCCGGCATGGCTCGACACAATACCCTTTGAGGTAATTAGCCAGACAGATTCTTCAGCTATTTTTGCGCTGGAGACTGAAGCACAAAACTATAGCGGCACAAATTTAAAGTTCAGGATCGAGAGGGAAGTCACCCTCTTGAAAACAGTCGGGGTAAAGAAAAATCTTGGCTTCGATCTGACCGGACTTAACAGTATCGCATACAGGTCGTCTAACAAGTTGATCAACAAGGGTGATAATGAATGGATTAAGGAAACAGGGCTCCTGTCGGTCTGGATGCTCGGTATGTTCAACCCCTCTCCTTCCGTGGTTGTTGTAATACCTTATAATACCGGTGATGAGAAGGTTATGGGACCTACTGTAAACGACAACTATTTCGGAAAGATCTCTGAAGAGAGACTGAAGGTCACTGATAGCCACATTTTTTTCAGGGCTGACGGGAAAAGCAGGGGCAAAATTGGCATCTCTCCCATGCGAACAGGTGAAATAATGGGTAGTTACGATTCCGCCAACAATATACTTACAATACTCATTTGCCGCCTGCCGGAAGGGAATAACGATTATGTGAACTCTGCATGGCAGATCCAGGAGAATCCGTATTCTGGCGATGCACTTAATTCTTATAACGACGGCCCGCTGGAAGATGGTTCTCAGATGGGACCATTCTATGAGCTTGAAACATCTTCACCGGCTGCAGCCCTGAAACCAGGTGAAGAAATGACTCATGTTCAGTATACGCTTCATATTACTGGCAACAGGAAGCTGCTAAATGATGTCGCAGTAAAAGCTTTAGGCGTATCTCTTGATAAAATCGAAGAAGCATTTAATTAGTCATGCAATCATGCAAGTTCTTTAAGACCTGCACGACTTGCAAGACCTGCAAGACAATTTTATAGAAGACCTTTGTTTTTCAACAACGGTCCTATTTCCGGTTCCCGGCCTCTGAAATTGACATACATCTGCATTGCATCCATGATTCCATTCTTCTCGAGGATGTTTTTCCGGAACGATTCAGCAGTAGCTTTGTCGAAGATTCCCTTTTCCCTGAAGG
>JAPLDY010000140.1 GCA_026391595.1 Bacteroidia bacterium | reverse complement strand
ATAAATTTATGTCTTTAATTAACCTACAGAGAATAAGATATGATAAAGAATCTGCTTAAAACAGCCCTCAGGCACATCCGCAAACATCCAGGATACAGCCTTTTGAATATACTTGGACTTACGATGGGCATCACCAGCGCCCTCTTCCTCATCATCTACGTTTCAGATGAGCTGAGCTATGACAGGTACCATGAGAATGCCGACAGGATATACCGCGTTTCTTCAAAGATCACTGAGACCGACGATCAGTTCACCTGGATCTTTGCCCAGATCCCGATGGGTCCGCAGGTGGTTCAGGATTATCCCGAAGTACAGTCTTTCGTGCGATTCCTGAACATGCCCCGTGCACTTTACAAGTATGAGGATAAAGAGTATATCGAGGAGAATTTCTTTTATGCTGATTCCACTTTGTTTGACATTTTTACTTACAAAATACTTAAAGGTGAAGTAAGGTCTGCAGTGAAAGATCCTGGTAAAATAGTTCTGACCAAGAGGGTGGCTGGAAGGTATTTTGGTGATACCGATCCTATAGGCAAGACACTGGTTACAGGTAATACTACCTTCGAAGTGACAGGAGTGATAGATGATGTCCCGTCCAACTCACATTTCCGTTTTGATGCTGTTTCAGCAAGGAATAATCTTCCAAAACAGATCGGGAACTGGGGTAATCTTGGTGTTTTTACATATCTCATGTTTCCGCGCGAATTTGATGTTAAAGCATTCGAAACCAAGATCCAGGGCATGTACGATGCCCATATGAAAACAATATTCGGACCTCTGAAAATCAAAATTGAATACATCCTGGAACCGATTACAAGAATACATCTTTATTCAACAAATGCCTCAGAACCTGAGCCCACAGGCAGCATTACCTACGTGATTATTTTTGGAATTGTTGCATTGTTCCTTGTTCTGATAGCGGCAATGAACTATATGAACCTCTCCACAGCCCGTTCCACAAACCGTGCCAGGGAAGTGGGATTGCGAAAAGTTGTTGGTTCACGAAGGGGTCCGCTTGTAGCACAATTTCTCTCAGAGTCCGTCGTACTGACATTTATATCACTCTTTATCAGTATAATACTTCTGATTGTACTTCTTCCGAAGTTTAATCTTCTTGCCGGTAAATCGTTCGATCTGTCAGTAATATACAGCCCGGAAGTAATAATATCTATCATCGGAGTAATACTGTTCGTCGGCATAATCGGTGGCAGCTATCCGGCTTTCTTCCTTTCAAGGTTCAGCCCCGCGACAGTTCTGAAGGGTGAGATCACGCAGGGTACTGCCGGCAGCCTTTTCCGTAAGATCCTTGTTGTGATCCAGTTTACAATTTCGATAGCAATGATCATATGTACACTGGTTGTATTCCGGCAGCTGAAGTATCTTAAGACAATGGACCAGTGATTTAACCAGGAAAACGTTCTTACCCTTCAGCTTAACAACCGGGATATGATCAGAAAATATCCTGTTCTGAAACGCGCGCTCCTGGAAAACAATGATATAAAGTATGTTACATCAACGAATACCCAGATTGGCGAAGGCTCTGCAAAAGTTATATTCA
>JAPLDY010000028.1 GCA_026391595.1 Bacteroidia bacterium | reverse complement strand
AAAGGAGACTTCGCTCAGGGATCTCCTTAATAGTCCCGTACAAAAATCATTCGGGACATCCAAATCAAAAACTCTGCCCCGCTATTGTCTCGATTGAGAAGTTGTGAAGATGTGCAATGGTGAATGCCCTAAGAATCGGTTTATCAGGACGCTTGACGGTGAGCCGGGATTGAATTATTTATGTGCAGGATACAGAATGTTCTTCAACCACTGCATACCGTTTATCGAAGTATTAAGGAAGATTTGGTTTAGATAGGAATACTTACTTTGCTTTGATGCATGTACTCATCCCCTCTGCCCTCCCGCTGAAGCGCGACAGGCTCTTCTCTGGTAAACCAAAAAAGGGGGGGGTAAATATCTATAAATGAAGTAGATTCACCCTCTTTGCTTTAGCAGAGAGGGTGAACGCCTGAGCAGAGCGAAGGCAAGGGGGTGAGTTCATGCTTTCTATTAACAAGCACTTCCTACTTTAATTTCTCCCTGAAGAATGAGACGGTCCTCTGCCATGCCAGTTTTGCAGCAGCCTCATTATATCTTTCGGTATTGGTGTCGTTGTTAAAGCCGTGTCCGGTTCCGGGATAGCTGAAGATCTGGTATTCAATATTGTTCTTTTTCAATGCCTCCTCGAATGCCGGTATACCTGCATTGATACCTGCATCATTTTCAGCATAATGTGCCATTACAGAAGCCTTTATTTTTGCCACATCCTCTGCAGATGGTTGCCTTCCATAGTAAGGAACTGCAGCTTTAAGGTCGGGTGAGTTAACTGCAACCTGGTTTGTCATTGCTCCGCCCCAGCAGAAACCTGTACAACCCACCTTACCGTTTGAATTGGGATGCGTCTGAAGATATTTAACAGCCGCAACAAAATTTTTGGTAGTCTCTTCATTATTCAGTTGTTTGAAGAGAGCGCTGACATTGCTTATATCTTCCGGGGTGCCTCCTACGGGAGAGAGTGCATCAGGTGCAATTGCAAGAAATCCCTCCTTTGCCATCCGTCTTGTAACATCCTGTATATGAGGAACCAGTCCTCTGTTTTCATGAATTACAATCACTGCCGGGAACTTTTTACCCTTCTTTGGTCTGGCAATAAAGGCACGCATCTCACCTGTCTGTGCAGGATATTTGATGAATTCGGTTATAAGCTCAGGCTCAACTTTTTTATTTTTCCCCGAAATGAGTTCATTTTCCTCCATCATGGGAAGAAGTATAGATGCTCCGGCCGCACTTCCGGTATAGACTGCAAGCTTTTTGATAAAGCCTCTCCGGCTTAAGCCTCCGTTACTGTAACTACTAAAAAGATCGGAAATATTTTTATCCATAGCAATATATTATAAGGGTTAATTTCAATAGTTATTTCTATGACCCCCTTTCCTGTTTCCCCCCTCGCCTTCGCGTAGCCGCTTCGGCGGAGCAAGGCAAGGGGGAAATGATTTTAAGCTTCCTTCCCCCCTGGGGGAATGCCTGCCCCGCTTCGGCAGGGGTCAGGATAGGGGTATTTTAAAAATGGGAACACCAATATTTATCTTTGTTAAATTACAAAAAAAAATCCAAATAATCAGGTTTTAAACCTGAAGTGTCAGTTTCGTTTTTTATTTTGCATCAGGTTTAATATTTTAAAAATGAAACAGGACATTGAAATTGCCCAGGAAGCAAAGATAAAGCCGATAGCTAAAATTGCCGATAAACTTGGTATCCCTCATGATGAGCTTGAAATGTATGGAAAATACAAAGCCAAGATACCCCTTCATTTTATCGACGACGAGAAGATAAAAAATGCAAAGCTGGTGCTGGTTACAGCAATTACCCCTACACCTGCAGGTGAAGGAAAGACGACTACATCAATTGGTCTTGCGCAGGCTCTTAACCGTATCGGGAAGAAGGCCACAGTAGTTCTTCGCGAACCATCGCTCGGACCGGTGTTCGGTGTAAAGGGAGGCGCCGCAGGAGGTGGATATTCCCAGGTAATACCCATGGAAGACATCAACCTTCATTTCACCGGAGATATTTCGGCAGTAGAGAAGGCGCATAATCTTCTCTCAGCGCTCATTGATAATAATATCCAGCTAAAGGATGGTAACCTGGGGCTCGATCCGAGAACTATCGGATGGAAAAGAGTTATGGATATGAATGAGAGATCGCTCAGGGATATCGTCATCGGACTCGGAGGTACAACCGAAGGGGTCCCGAGGCAATCGGGATTCGACATTACAGCAGCCTCCGAAGTGATGGCGACACTATGTATCGCAAAGAATCTCGACGATCTGAAGCAAAGGCTTGGTAATATTTTTATCGGCTATACATATTCCGACAAACCTGTTTTTGCACGCGACCTGAAAGCGCAGGGAGCCATGACCGCGCTTCTTAAGGATGCGATAAAACCTAACCTGGTCCAGACACTTGAAGGTACACCCGCTATCATACATGGCGGTCCCTTCGCAAACATTGCACAGGGAACAAACTCGATAATTGCAACCAAAACAGGGCTGTCACTTAGCGAATTTGTAGTCACCGAAGCTGGTTTTGCTAGTGAATTGGGCGCAGAAAAGTTTTTTGACATAAAGTCCCAGTTTGGGAACCTCAAGACAAATGCAGTTGTAATCGTCGCAACAGTCAGAGCTCTTAAATATCATGGAGGAGCAAAACTCTCTTCACTTGAGAATGAAGACATTTCCAGCTTACAGAAAGGATTCGAGAACCTCGATAAGCATATCGAGAATATGAAATTCTTTGGATTCAACCCGATTGTGGCTATTAACAGGTTCGATTCAGATACTGATGCAGAACTTGACCTTCTTGTCAGACACTGTAAGTCGCAGAATGTGAAGGTATCAATAAATGAAGCCTGGGCTAAAGGAGGGGAAGGGGCTATCGACCTGGCAAATAAAGTTACGGAGTCGGTTCTGGACTGTTCTGACTGCTACAAGCCGCTCTATGATCTTTCATGGTCGTTCGAGGAAAAGATTGAGACGATTTGTAAGAAAATGTATGGTGCTGATCACGTTGAATATACGGTTAAAGCAAAAACGCAGCTTGAAAAAATAGAAAAACTGGGGCTTGGAAACCTTGCGGTCTGCATAGCAAAAACTCAGAAATCCCTTTCAGATGACCAGACCAGGCGGGGACGCCCGAAGGGTTTTACTATAAAAATCAGGGAGGTGGAGCTCTCTTCAGGAGCAGGGTTTATTGTGCCTATCGCAGGTACGATAATGCGTATGCCCGGATTGCCTGTCAATCCGTCTGCTGAAAAAATCGACATAGATTCGAATGGAAAAATCACCGGACTTTTCTGATAGTAAAGGATTTTATAACTTTAACAAAAAAAATAAAACCAAAAACAATGAAGAGGATTATTCTCTATATTCTTTTAATTGCAGTGACCCTCTCATGCAGGAGGTTAAGTAAATATGAAGGTGTGGCATATACCGAAAAGGAACCACGCGACTGGGAGAATCCGGAAATGATCGGACTCAACAAAGAGGCTCCTCATGCAACCATGATCAGCTATGATGACGAAGCAGCGGCTCTGGAATCCATCAAAGGTGATTCGCCGAATATCCTTTCTCTTGACGGGCTGTGGAAATTCAATCTTGTCAAATCGCCTGACCAGAGACCTTACTGGTTTTTCAAGGATGATTTTGACACCCGCGACTGGAAAGAAATAACAGTTCCATCAAACTGGGAGATGAAGGGATACGATGTTCCCATATATGTGAATATGGACTATCCCTATAAGAAAGATCCCCCACTGATCCCTCACAATTATAATCCTGTCGGGTCATATAAAAGGACTTTTACTATACCTTCCGGGTGGAACAATAAAGAGGTATTTCTTCATTTTGGTGCAGTTGCATCGGCATTCTATGTGTGGATAAATGAAGAGCTAGCCGGTTACAGCCAGGATAGCAAAACTCCGGCAGAATTCAACATATCGAAATATCTTAAAAGAGGGACCAATTCAATTGCGGTTGAAGTTTACCGTTGGTGCGATGGCAGTTACCTTGAGGATCAGGACTTCTGGCGCATGAGCGGGATACAGAGACCTGTTTTCCTTCATGCCAGGCCAAAGACCTACATAAGGGATTTCTTAGCGCTGGGTGATCTTACCAATAATTATACCGACGGATTGCTGAAGTTAAACGTTTCATTGACCGGAACCGGGCCGGGCGAAAATGATTTTACCGTTGAGGCTTCTTTGTTCGACGACGGACAAGAGCTCTATTCAGAATCCAAAGAAGCTAAAATTGTTGAGAATATAACGGAAGTATCTTTTGAGAAAAGCTTCCCGGAAATAAAAAAATGGTCAGCGGAGACACCTGATCTCTATTCAGTTGTTATAAGCTTAAAGAGCAAGGACGGAGAGATACTTGAAAGCATCAGCTCGAAGATTGGATTCCGCAGTGTTGAAATAAAAAACTCACAACTACTGGTGAACGGGAAAGCGATATATCTGAAAGGAACCAACATGCATGAGCATGATGAGATAAATGGCCATGTTATTGATGAAGCATTGATCCTCAAAGATATACGTGTAATGAAGAGTCATAACATAAATGCTGTCAGAACATCCCATTATCCACAGCAGGAGCTCTGGTACGAAATGTGTGACAAATACGGTCTCTACCTTATCGATGAGGCAAATATTGAATCACATGGTATTGGTTATGACAAGGATGTGACGCTTGCCGATAAGAATGAATGGGCTGCTGCTCATATGGCGAGGATGCAGGCAATGGTTGAGAGGGACAAGAATCATCCGTCGGTTATTATATGGTCGCTGGGAAATGAAGCAGGCGATGGACATAATTTTCTGAACAATTATAAATGGGCGAAACAGAGAGATACTTCACGTCCGGTTCAGTACGAGCGCGCTGAAAAAAGCACAAATACGACAGAACGGCATACCGATATTTATTGCCCGATGTATGCAGGGATTGAACAGATCGAAGCATACGCAAAGAATGAAAAGAACGACAGACCTTTGATCATGTGCGAATATGCACATGCCATGGGAAATTCCACCGGCAACCTCCAGGATTACTGGGATATGATCGAGAAATATCCGAAACTGCAGGGTGCTTTTGTCTGGGACTGGGTAGATCAGGGGATACTAATTACTAATGATAATGGTGAAAAATACTGGGCCTATGGAGGTGATTTTGGTGAAGAGGGGGTGCCGAGCGATGGTAATTTCTGCATAAACGGACTCACCTGGCCCGACAGAACTCCTAAACCCGGCCTTAGCGAGGTAAAGAAAGTCTATCAGTATGTTGGCTTTGAACCCGTTGATCTGAATGCCGGTTTGATTAGGATTAAAAACAAATATGATTTCACCGATCTTGCAAAATTCAATTTTGACTGGGAAGTTTCTTCTGACGGCTCAATACTACAGTCAGGAAAGATATCTTTCCCTGAATTGAAGCCGGGGGAAGATTTGCTGGTCAAACTGCCGGTCAAAAATATTCAGCCGTTACCTGGCACCGAATATTTCCTCAACATAAAAGTTACAAGGACTGAGGAATGGAACCTGGTGCCTGAAGATCACGTCTATGCTACGGCTCAGTTCCTGATGGCATCCGGCGGTGAGACGGCGAAGAGATCCGATGCAGATGCAGGAATTCTTCAGACCAGGACTGAAGGAACGAACCTGGAGGTCGCAGGGCAGGATGTTAAGGTTGTTTTCAACCTTGAAACAGGACGGATAACATCTTATTTATTTAAGGGAAAGGAATTTTTTCTGAAGGGCCCTGAACCTGATTTCTGGAGAGCGCCAACAGATAATGATTATGGTTATGGGATGGACAAATGGCTTGGAGTATGGAAAAAAGCTGGTGAAGGAATCATTGTGACCAAGGCTGATATAAACCAGCCAGGAATGGGGAAGGTGGTTGTCACCTTCAGATATGATGTACCGGGAGCAGACCGCGTTAAAATTGCAGGCTATTCATCAGCATATACAATACTCGGTTCTGGTGACATTTTAGTCTCTAATGCTTTCAACAAAGTCTCAGATAATATTCCTGAATTACCGAGAATGGGAATGCAAATGCAGCTTCCGGAGGAGTTTTCAAACCTGAAATGGTACGGCCGCGGGCCTCATGAGAATTACTCCGACAGAAAAACGTCTGCAGATGTCGGCATCTATGAAAGCTCCGTTGCCGATCAGTATGTTCCATATATTCGTCCTTCAGAGAATGGTTATAAGACCGACACTCGCTGGCTTACACTAACCGATGATAATGGCACAGGGATCCTTGTCAGCGGCGATCCTCTGATCTGCTTCTCTGCCCTGAATAATATTCATGATGATTTTGAATCACCCGGGAAATTATCCCAATACCGCAAGGATGCAAAGAGCGCCAATACTCATACCGATGATGTCAAACCTCGTGAGCTGGTCAACCTGAATGTTGACCTTGCCCAGATGGGAGTTGGAGGCGACAACAGCTGGGGGGCGCTGATACATCCGCAGTACCGGCTGATGGACCGGAAATACGAATATTCGTTCAGGATCAGGCCAATCGCGAAAGAAGATGATATTTTACAATTGTCAAAGGAAGTATTACGATGAAGAACACTTTGTGTCTCTCTGTGGTTCTCCGGATTTTCTCTGTGTAAGTTCTTAAAATATAAAAACTTACACGGAGTTACACAGAGAAGCACAGAGTTCCACAGAGAGCATTAGTACTTCAATTCTGCTTTAAGCACTTCATTTTCACCTGTCATCACATTCTTGACATCGTAAACAAGCGGTACTGTGACCTTCTTGCTGAGGACAACCCTGGTTATTCTGTTGGCAGCAAGTGTTATTGACCCGGGTGCACCGGAGGGGCCGTTAACCAGGAAGAATGGGACATCAGATTTGTTGGTAATTTCAAAATAGATATTCTTATCATTCTCGAAATAAGGTTTACCAACAGATATACATTGATTGAAGAATGATTTTGCATATTCTTCTTTGCCTGCAATAATATCACCGGTATAAGCAAGGGTACGGCCAGCGAACATGGCCTCTTTTAGTGAATCATGACTTCTCTCCCTGGCAAAAACAAGTGTCATGGGCCGATGGGTGTATTCAGGTAACGCAAATGTTTCGCTCATAATACCATGATTGTCACTATTGCACATTACTGCCAGATTGTATTTCTTGCAGAAAGTCAAAACCAAGGGGTAGTATTCGGTATCGTTGCCAAACTCAATACCATTCAGCAATCCATTTTTCAATAGTCTGTAATGTATATTGTACATTCTGGGAATACCGTCAGGCTGCTGTGATTTCCAACCGGGATGATTCCATTGTATGAAAGCTCCCTGTTTTACAGCATTCTCGATAACATTGTAAACAGAATCACCTGTCAGGGTACTGGCATCGGTTAAGAATAATGCATTCAGATGACCGGGAGGCATTGAACGAGTTATCTCAGCACCATGCACAAGGATAAGATTTCCCTCCTTCGCGGCATTTTGTGAAATTTTCCATGCGGCGTTCAAATCAACCGGGATATAATCTTTCTTTGGAGTTAACTCGATATGATCGGTTATTGAAATTGCATCGAGCCCCTCGCGATATGCTTCGGCAACACGGTTCAAAGGCCATACATTCCCGTCGGAGAACACAGTATGCATGTGAAAATCGCACTTGAGCGTTACATACCCCGGAATGTCCGGAAGGTTAACGATTCTTCTTTGCGCTATTGCAGGAAACAGAAACAGAACGATTAGTAATGAAGTGATTATCAGTTTTTTCATAAGTATATTATTATAGTTTTATTATTACTTGTTTTTTAATAAAGCCACCATTCGGGGCATATCCCCCGCTCTCCCTCTCACCGTTTCTCCCGCTCTTTCTTCAGATTTCTTCATAAAAATAAGCCATTTTCTCATCCGCATCATCCCATGTGTAAATTTTTCTGTGTTTGTTGATATAATAAAAGTTAAGCATTGCAAAATCACCTGCACACATCGTCGCATGCACAAAAAGCAGTACGGACAGGCTCCATTTCCATAATCCCGGCATATAAAAAATGAGGAAAATAAGCGCAACACTTATTATTATGAATGGTACCAATGCCACAAACCTGAATTGACAGGCTTTTATCACATGTCTGTGCGCTGTAACATAAAATATATATTGCTTCAGGTCGGCGCCAACTCTTATTCTTTTTGCACCCGTGAGCCAGAATGGTATTACATGCATGAACTCATGAACAGGGATCATCAAAATGGGGAATATGATAAAGCCCAGCAGCGAATGTAACAGAATTTCCTTAACAGGAAAGTATCCGACAATATGTATTCTGACTGTCAGTGCAAGGCCGGATAAAATTATGCATAGCGACCAGTATGAAATCATCAGCCATGTTTTCCTCCCGAGATATTCCAGAACAAAGCTGACTAGGTCGCTATATGCGATTGCCTGAATCTGCCGAAACCTGGATTGATCATTAAAGTCCTCAATCTGTAATGACATGCAGTTGTTTTTCTCAAAATTAGTTATTAACCGGCTTCCGGCAAATGACAGAAGAAAATTAATTCATAGTTTGGCACAATTTTGGAAATATCAGGATGTTGTAACAGGAGGAGTATTATTTGGTAATTTTATAAAAATTTTGTGACGGTGAGAATTTGTGCTGTAATATTTCTGATGCTTTCAATTCCGGTTATTTCATCAGGACAGACGGATTCTGTCAGGCAGATGCCTGATACCTCGCGGAATCGCGTTTTTGTGCTGCAGGAAGTAGAGAGAGGTGGGGAAGTACTTCCCGAAGTAGCTATTAAGGAGGTTACAATTGTCGGCCAGAAGAGTGCCTCCAGAAAAGTTATGGCAAGAAGGTACGACAGGATGGTCTATAACCTGAAGAAGGTCTATCCTTATGCCGTGATTGTGAGGGAAAAACTCTACCAGGTTAATCAGGAGCTTGCAGCGATAACCGATGAAAAGGAGCGAAAAAAGTATTTAAAGGGCGTCGAAGAATTTGTACTTGGAGAATATGAGGATGATATGCGGGATATGACGATAACTCAGGGAAGACTCCTTATCAAGATGGTAGACAGAGAGACCAGAAATACATCTTTTAATTTGATAAAAGAGTACAGGGGAGGCCTCTCGGCATCATTCTGGCAGGGTATTGCACGAATATTCGGGACAAACCTTAAAGCTGAATATGATCCGTTTGGGGACGATGCTATGATGGAGATCCTTCTACTGCAGATTGAAGCCGGGACACTCTGATCTAAAACCAAAAGTAAATGAAAAGGATTTTTATAGCTGTCAGGATTGATCCCGGGAATACCCTGTTGGAATTGCATTCCTCATTAAGATCAGCGCTGGCAGGAGAAAAGATAAACTGGACAGATCCGGCAAATTTACACCTGACGATGGCATTCCTTGGCGATACTGAGGAAGAATTAATAAAAGTCGTCTCCATTATGCTCAGTCAGAAATGTACTGGTTTTGGTGCTTTCCGGTTCAATATGAACGGAACAGGTGTATTTAAAAATTACCGTGATCCGAGGGTGATATGGATGGGAATTGATCACAATGAAAAGCTGTTACAACTTAATGATCAGATAATGACCGGACTAAAAGATGCAGGATTCAGGATCGAAGAACGTCTTTTCAAACCGCACATAACTCTTGGAAGGATAAAATCGATCAGGAACGTCCAAGTTCTTCAATCTGCGCTTGAAAGATATCAAGATACCTTTATCCAGGAAGTGCCTGTCGACAAAGTCATTCTTTATGAAAGTATTCTGAAGCCCACAGGTCCTGTATATAAGCCTATGGGCAATTTCCATTTATAAAAATATCAATCCCCCTTCTTCTCCCCCTCCTTTGGCCTCCGAAACTTTAGCGAAGGAGGATCGCCCCCTTTCTTCACACTCCTCTTCCTCTTAGAACTGTTCCGATTGTAAGCAGGATGATCTTCAGATCAAACCATATCGATCTGTGCTTCATGTAATAAAGGTCATAATTAAGCCTCTCAATCATTTTGTCCACACTGGAAGCATATCCGTATTTCACCTGGCCCCACGAGGTGACACCCGGTTTAATACTCTGTAGATCAGTATATTCCGGTACTGTTATTACTATCTGGTCAATGAAGAATTGACGCTCCGGGCGAGGTCCTACAATAGACAGATCTCCTTTCAGGACATTTATAAAATTAGGGATCTCATCGATCCTGTATTTCCTGATGAAACGCCCGATCCGTGTGATCCTTTCCTCTTTTTCACCCGACAGCAGCGGTTCTCCTTTCTCAGCATCGTAAACCATCGATCTGAATTTATAAATTGAAAATGGTTTGCCATTCTTACCGATCCTGTCCTGGGAATAAATAACAGGCCCATGTCCTGAAATTTTAATCAGAAGAGACAAAAGGAACATTAACGGGCTTAATAAAAGAAGTATGATGAAAGCAAAGAATATGTCTCCTCCCTGTTTAATAACCTCATAGGCCAAACTATTAGATCCCTGATTATTAGTATTTTGCGGTAAATTACCCAGTTTAGCCTCTTTCATTGTGAAATTCACCTTTAACTTATGAAGATAGAGATTATTTCTTTCACTGTTGATATCTATCCTGATTCCTGTACGACAATTTTTTTATTTTTGTTGCATCAAACTTGATGTTCCGGATTTCACATGATCGACGATTTTGAGGCAAGAGGAAAAAGGAAAAAGCTTGTAGCCGGGCTTAGGAATAAAGGTATCACCGATGAGGAGGTGCTAAGAGCGATTGATAGGGTTCCCAGGCATCTGTTCATGGATCCTGCTTTCCTGATACATGCCTATGTGGATAAAGCTTTTCCGATATCATCCGGTCAAACCATCTCTCAGCCTTATACTGTTGCTGTCCAGACATCCCTTCTTTCCGTAAAAAAGAGAGATAAGATCCTTGAGATAGGAACAGGTTCCGGCTACCAGGCAGCAATTCTTGCAGAAATGGGAGCGAAGGTATATACTATTGAGCGTTTCAGGGAACTCTACCTTAAGGCACAGCAGACTCTTTCAGCATTAGGTTATCAGGCTGATTTCTTTTATGGCGACGGATATGAGGGTAAGCCCCAGTACGGACCTTTTGATGGTATAATAATTACCGCTGCTATCAAAGAGATACCTGAGTCGCTCCTGAAACAGTTAAGAACAGGAGGAAAACTTGTTGCACCTGTGGGTGGCAGCGATTTCCAGGTAATGACTCTTGTAAGACGCGACGGTGAAGATTCATTTACCCATACCACTCATGGCACCTTTGTATTTGTTCCAATGCTTAAGGGAACGGTTAACGACAACTAATTGAATATGGAAGTATTTAAGCTTGTTTTTTCTCCTATAGAGGTCAATACCTACATTCTGTCGGATGATTCCGGACAGTGCGCTGTAATTGATTGTGGTTCCTACAACCGGCTCGAATTTGACACACTTGCCAGCTTTATCAGCGGCAAAAACCTTAATCCTGAGCTGCTGCTTAATACACATTGCCATCTCGATCATGTTTTCGGCAACAGGATGTTCCTCGAAAAATATGGCCTTGCAGCATTATGCCATAAGAACGAGGAGGCGAACAGAAAAGATTCAATTCATATTGCCTCAGTTTTCGGAATGAATATGGAAATTCCTCCGGAACCCGCCGGATTTATCGATGAAGGAAGCATTGTTTCGTTTGGCAATACAGAACTTAGCGCTTTATTTGTTCCGGGACATTCCTCAGGGAGCCTTGCTTTTTATTGCGAGAAAGATAAGATCGTTTTCACAGGCGATGCTCTTTTCACAGGCAGCATAGGAAGAACCGACCTTAAAGGAGGAAATTATGATACACTTATTAAAAGTATAAGGGAGAAGTTATTTACTCTTCCGCCTGATACTGTTGTTTACCCTGGACATGGCGAAGCAACAACGATAGGAAATGAAATGCGGACCAATCCTTATTTTAATTAAAAAATAGTACTCCTGAACTCAGGCTATTAGAAATTGAAGAAATAATAATCAAGATATATGTCATCAGATAAATTTGTAAACCGTCACAATGGTCCTCGCACAGGAGAAGTGCCTCAGATGCTAAGTGTTATTGGTGTGGATTCCCTCGATCAGCTGATTGATAATACCATACCAAAGAAGATCAGACTTGAAAAGCCGCTCCGCCTGCCTGAAGCAATGAGCGAATATGAGTACCTGAATCATTTAAGAACTCTTGGCTCGAAGAATAAGATGTTCCGTTCATTCATCGGACAGGGTTATTACGGAGTTGCACCACTTTCAGTCGTTATCCGGAATGTTCTGGAAAATCCTTCATGGTACACCTCATACACTCCCTACCAGGCAGAGATCTCTCAGGGACGCCTTGAAGCATTGCTGAATTATCAGACCATGATAATCGACCTTACAGGCCTTCAAATAGCAAATGCCTCACTTCTTGATGAATCAACTGCTGCTGCCGAGGCAATGATAATGATGCACAATGCCAGGTCAAGGGCAGCTGTAAAGGCGGGTGCAAATAAATTTTTCGTCGATGATGATATTTTTGCACAGACAATGGATGTAATTAAAACCAGGTCAGAACCACTTGGTATTGAATTGGTTACCGGCAAATACAATGAAGCTGTATTTACCGAAATGTTTTTCGGCGCATTCATACAATACCCTGCAGCCTCAGGACAGATTAAGGATTACAGTGAATTTGCCTCAAAGGCTCATTCATCAGGGGCGCTGATTGGTGTTGCTGCCGACCTGATGAGTCTGGCTATCCTGACTCCTCCGGGAGAATGGGGAGCCGACATTGCTGTAGGATCAAACCAGCGATTCGGCTTGCCAATGAGCTTCGGCGGACCGCATGCAGGTTATTTTGCAACCAGGGACGAGCTTAAAAGAAGCATGCCTGGACGTATAATCGGAATATCGATTGATGCCCAGGGAAATACGGCATTACGAATGGCGCTTCAGACAAGGGAGCAGCATATCAAACGTGAAAGAGCTACTTCCAATATATGTACTGCACAGGCTCTTCTGGCAACGATGAGCGGTATGTATGCGCAGTATCATGGTCCCGAAGGAGTGAAGAACATTGCCTTACATATTCATCAGGCGGCTTGTACGCTCAGTACTGCACTTAAAGGGCTTGGCTACGATCAGATTAATACCTGGTTTTTTGACACGATCAGGATAAAAATGCAATCATCAGGTGAGGTTGATAAGCTAATTATACTATCGGAATCAGCGGGTATTAATTTCTTCTATCCTGATCAGGAAACAATCAGTATAAGTACGGATGAGATAACTTCTTTGAAAGAGATTGATTCGATCATTGAGCTCTTTGCAAAAGCTACCGGGAAGGAATTCAAACCAATCAAGTCGCTGTGTGACAATATTTGTCTTCCGGAGAATTTCAAAAGAAAATCGGGGTTCCTGAAAGCAGCAGCATTTAACCGTTATCACAGCGAGACTGAAATGATGAGGTATATCAAGATGCTTGAAAGGAAGGATTTCTCTTTGACTCACTGCATGATATCGCTGGGATCATGCACCATGAAGCTTAATCCTGCTTCCTCAATGTTCGCCTTGAGCTGGCCGGAATTTGGAAATATTCATCCTTTTGTACCTAAAGATCAGGCCCAGGGCTATTACCGTCTGATGGAAGAACTGGGTGAAGCTTTGAAGGAGATTACAGGTTTTTCAGCCGTCTCATTCCAACCAAATTCAGGAGCTGCAGGTGAATATGCCGGTCTTATGGTCATCAGGGAATATCACCTGCGCCGTAATGACCCGGCGAGGAATGTTGTTCTAATACCTTCCTCGGCACACGGAACAAACCCGGCCAGCGCTGTGATGGCAGGCATGAATGTCGTTGTGGTCGAATGCGATGAGAAGGGGAATATCAATGTTGAAGATCTGAAGAAGAAGGCAGAAGAAAACAAAACGGCACTTGCAGGTTTTATGATCACATATCCTTCAACACATGGTGTTTTCGAGGAAGCTGTGACTGAAATGGTTGAGATCATCCATTTCAATGGTGGGCTGGTGTATATGGACGGTGCAAATATGAATGCACAGGTCGGACTTACAAGTCCCGGTAAGATAGGGGCAGATGTCTGCCATCTTAACCTTCACAAGACTTTTGCCATACCTCATGGAGGAGGCGGCCCCGGAATGGGACCGATCCTTGTCAATGATAAACTGGCAGAATTTCTCCCATCACATCCCCTGGTCAAAACCGGAGGAAGCCATGGTACAACAGCTGTTGCCGGAGCGCCATTCGGAAGCGCCCATGTTCTGACTATATCACATGCTTATATAATGATGTTGGGACCTGACGGACTCACAGATGCAACTAAATATGCAATTCTTAATGCAAACTATATAGCGGCATCTCTGAAAGAATGGTATAAAACTCTTTATACCGGAACAAAGGGATTTGTCGCACACGAGATGATACTCGATTGCCGGAACTTTAAAGCTGAGGCAGGGATTACTGAAGCCGACATTGCCAAGAGACTGATGGATTATGGATTCCATGCACCTACTCTTTCATTCCCTGTCCATGGGACTTTGATGATAGAACCAACTGAGTCAGAGTCTCTTAGAGAGCTGGATAAATTCATTGATGCCATGAAATCGATCTGGAAGGAGATACAGGAGGTGAAAGATGGCGAGGCTGACATGGATGATAATGTATTGCATAATTCTCCACATACAGCGATGGTAATCACGGCAGATGAGTGGAATCATAAATATAACAGGCAGAAAGCGGCCTTTCCGGTAAAATGGATCGTTGAAAACAAGTTCTGGCCATCTGTCGGCCGCATCGACGACGGTTATGGAGATCGCAACCTGATTTGCACCTGTGATCCGATAGAGACATACAGGAAGTAGTTCACGTACTCACCCCCTTCTTTGCTTCAGCAGAGAAGGGGGACCCCATCGTATTATATTTTAAGCCCCTCCCTCTTGGGGGAGAGCCGGTCCCGCTTCGGCGGGAGGTTTGGGGAGAGGCAGCAGATACACAGTTTTAAATTATATTACCTAGTTTTGACGGGCTTATAAAATTTTTCTGATTAATTTTATTTCTATATTTCCAACTACCTAAACATAATATGCGTAATTCATCATGGAATGATCTTGTAGCTATGATTGACGGCAAAAAGCTGTTATATCAGCCTGCAGGATTTATTATCGACAGCCCCTGGATACC
>JAPLDY010000239.1 GCA_026391595.1 Bacteroidia bacterium | reverse complement strand
AAAGAGATAATAGCAACATTTCCGGATAATATAAAATTATATTATCTGTATAATGAGCAGGATATTATCGATTTGGTTATTAATTATGAATATCACCAACGGGTTGTCTTCTGGAAAGGATGGGTAAGTCTGGATAAATCGATTCACAGCAATGAATTTCTTACCTGGGAATTTATTAAACAGGCAAAGTCCCAGGGATTACATGCATTAGAGATCCAGGGAGCTGATGTCAAGAGACTGTGCCTGTTCAAATCAAAATTTAATCCAGGTCTGGAACAGAGTTTTACTATTCATAAAAAAGATCTTCTGGGGGAATTAGGAGAATGGACGTATAAATTTTTATCGAAAAAAGTTGTATGAAATACTACCCTTTTCTCTCATGAACTGGATCTCAATAAAAAATATCAGCACCAGGGTTAAACCAAAGAGGTTATGTATTATTAGAGAGGTTTTTAGAAAATATGTGTCCTGACAGAAAAAGCGGGAGTAAGAATCTGCTTATGATTTGCCATTCTTACAATGATTTCCAGAAAGATCCGACTGAAATCAATGCTCCCCATTTTTCTTCGGTGCATGTCCTTGTCAGGACAAATGTAATTGCCGATTTGGCTCAGTACCTTCACCTCCCCATCCCACAACTTGTATGTTTTTCTTCCCACTATAAGATCGACAATGAGGGGACACCCGCTAATGTACACGTGCACCTGACTCCGGTCTTGTACGTCCCGACCGATCGCGGGTACAAAACACTTGGTGAGAAGCAGCTGGCCGGTGTTGAGGCACTGATCCAGAAGCAGGGGATCCCATTTGATCTGATCCACGCACATTTTACCTGGTCATCGGGCTACGTTGGTGCCCGCCTCAAGGAAAAATACGGCGTACCCTTTGTTGTTACAGCACACGGTGAAGATATCTACTCACTCCCCTTCAAAGATGCGGTCTGGAGAAAGAATATCGAATACGTACTGAACACGGCTGATGCAATCATCACCGTAAGCCGGAGCAATCTCGAGTGTATCAGGAAGCTGGATGTCGATACCCCTGTTCATGTCATCCCCAATGGGTTTAAAGAAGATCTCTTCTGTCCAAAGGAGATGTCAGAATGTATCTGGTTGAAGCGGTCAGCCAAATCATACGGGAAAAGAAGGATATTCTCTGTGTTATGATCGGGTTCGGGACAGCGAGACATGCCCTTGAGAAGCAGATCCGGTCCCTCGGGCTTGAAGACCACATCATACTTGCCGGTAAGAAACCCCATAAGGAGATCCCCCTGTGGATAAACGCTTGTGATTTCTTTGTGCTCCCAAGCCTTAACGAGGGCAACCCGACCGTGTTATTCGAATCCCTTGGCTGCGGGAAGCCCTTTGTCGGAACAAAGGTCGGGGGAGTACCGGAAATAATCACTTCTGAGGTTTATGGTCTCCTTGTCAATCCTGCTGACCCAAATGACCTGAAAGAAAAGATCCTGATGGCGCTTGATCGGACTTGGGATAGGGAGGCAATCCTTGCATATGCGGAGCAGTTCACCTGGGAGAATATTGCAAAGAAGATCCAGGATGTGTACACTCAGGTTTATGCAAAATGAAATTGGGTGACCGGTACCAAAAAATAGTGCTGGATCAAGACCTGTCCGGTATCATAGCCTTAAAAAAGAGAGCAGCGTCGATGTTCTGGTGCTTTTTTTAAAATTGTATTAACACCTCAAAGGAGTTCCACAACGGGAGGATCAGGGTCACATTCTTCATTTTTTGCTTCCAGCATAATGTAAAGATCTATCGTAAAAAAGCTAAAGAATTGAGCAATAATGGCATAGATGGAAAGATATAGCAAATAATTTAATCCTGCCATTCTCATCTAATTCAATGGAAATCACCTTACTTTTAGATTATTCACATAAACGAACAATGGGTGGACCCCTCGGTGTAGCCTATGATACCGTTGAGGGATTGAAGAAGAATTACCGGAGGCTGGAAAAAGAGGACATTCATGTTCATATCATGTCAACAACAGGAACTACCCTGCATTCGTTCCATGAAAAGGATGATACATATGGCAACATATCCTATGAATATTTCAGAGCACTGGTACCTAATGCGATTTTGGGGGATGTAAATTATGTACTCCGTATTATTAAAGGCAAAAAAAAGATTGATTTACTTCACACCCACGCCTTGACCGGAGCCTTTGCCGGGACTCTTTTAAAAATTCCAACGATTCTTACACTCCACGGAATGATATGGAAAGAGTTGGATTATTATCCAGGTATGTATTCGAGATTTACTTTTGAATGTAATATGCAAAGGTTTAAATATGCTTCCCGTCGGTTAAAAAAATTAATAGCAATTTCCCCGTATGTGATTAGGGAAATTGATCAATTTCTAAAAACAAGGGTCCCGGATACTGAAGTTATTGAAAATCCCGTATCCGACGTTTTCTTTGAGCAGGAGAAAAGAGAGAAGGAAGGATTAATTCTCTATCCTGCGTATTTAAACTCTTTGAAGAATCAGTCTACGCTCATTGAAGCGTTATATCGATTAAAAAAGGATAATATCGATTTCCATTGTATTTTACCAGGATTGATCAGGGATACTGAATATTATACCAAGCTTCAAAAATTAATTCATACCGGTAATCTTGAGGAGAATGTCACCATACCAGGACCTGTTCCCCTCGAGCAGATGCTCAGGTTGTATTCTGAAGCCAGTATTATGGTGATGACCTCTTACCAGGAAACAGCACCCCTGATAATATCCGAAGCGATGGCGACCGGAACTCCGGTAATAGCATCGCGTGTTTCAGGTATTCCCTCTATGGTTTCAGAGGGAAATTCTGGATTATTGATAAATCCCCATGATCCAAAAGAGATTGCTGATAAAATAGAACTATTGCTGGATGATGGTGCACTCAGAAAAAAATTTCAAAAAGAATCTCAAAAAATCGCAATTTCCCGCTGGAAAAGTGAGGTTATAACGAACAAACTTATCGATCTGTATGTAAAACAAGTCTGAAAGCTCAATAGCAGACTCTAAAGAACGATTCTCTTAGACCTGACAGACTCCCCGGTTAATTCATTATAACGAAATAAATTTCAACTCACACCGGAAATATTTACCCGGCAATAAAAAATTGTGTCCCCAAACCAAATAGTAATTGTGTATTCTGCAGGTACTATTTTGTCTCCTCGCAAATAATGAGAATAAAATGATGTGAAAAAATGAAGTTGATGTATACTATTAATTTTTTTGGAAAAGAAGTATCCGGTGTTCAGAAAAAAATACTATCTCAGGTGATGAATTTAAATAAACTTGGAGTACAGTCAGTAATTTACTCGTTGACGGGAATAAATGATAATTCCCCCCCTGTACCGTTTGTTAATAAAATGATAATCCCCGATCTGGAATGTCAATCACCCAAAAGTTTTTTCGCTAAATTGAAACGCATTCGTGTTCGTGACAATTCCATCAGTACAATTATTGAAATGTCACATACCGATGAAATTCTTTATACGAGAATGCTTTCTCCTTCAAGGATAACATCCAGAATATTGAAAAATCCAAGGAAATGTAAAATTATTATCGAATACCAGTCAATAGAACCGAATGAAAGTCGGTTAGACGGGGATTATATATCTTTATTCTATGATTTCCTGTATGGAGATGACATTCGCAAATATACCGACGGGATTGTTGGTGTCACTGATGAGATCACGAACTATGAAGTAAGCCGTTCAGGAGACCCTGGTAAACCCCATATCACCATCGGAAACGGATTCAACGTTGATTCAGTTAACGTCCGGCGACTCGTGCCCTTCGTGGGGGAGGATCTCCACCTCCTTTGCGTTGCCAATGTCAGCCGCTGGCATGGACTTGATCGTCTCATACAAGGCATGGGAACCTATCGTGGCCCCACCAGGGTTACGCTCCATATCGCGGGTGATGGATCTGAATTATCCCTCTAGAAAAAACTAATAAACGAGCTCGGTATCACAGGACAGGTCATATTCCATGGTTTCACTACAGGAAAAGACCTGGATGACCTCTTCAACACCTGTCACATCGCCATTGGCAGCCTGGGGCTCCATCGAATAGGGTTAACGGAGGCATCGATCTTAAAAGCCCGCGAATACTGTGCCCGTGGTATCCCTTATATCATTGGGTGTACTGATCCGGATTTTCCGTCAGATTTTCCCTATGTTCACCGCTTATCTGCCGATGAATCACCGGTCCGTATTGAAAGCATCATTGAATTTGCCCAAGGTGTATACCAGGATACGGACCATCCCCAAAAGATGAGGGTATATGCACTCGGACATCTGGACTGGTCCGTAAAGATGAAGATACTCAAATCATTTCTCGAGACACTGGTTGATGAATCAAAGAAAACTACGGTTCCCGTAACCTAGTGTTTCGAGACAATTAACATGGTAAACACCTCGTCATCAGGGATACAAACGGATTATCTTTTAAAACAATTTACTCATGAGGTTTTCCCACTGATGGAGTCGCGGCGACGCCTCGTCGGGTCGACGCTGGGCAGGAAGGTTTATTCCGTCACGTTATAGTTCATAGATTTTTGAGATCAAGTCGTCTGATCCATTAAATTGCCTTAAACTCTGCACCGACTGAACCGCCGTGGGGGTGCCCCTTTGAGGGAGGCGGCATGTATCCTGCAGGGATTATGGGGTATCAGCCCCCATCAATGAAATTTTGGATGGATCCTGATTACCCGTTCATTTTGATGAAGAGCCAAAAAATGCATAATTGATTGCGGTTCTTGCAATTTCAGGTTTCTTACTCGATCAGAGCGGGTTCTCATACTAGCAGATTTATGTATACTCATCAATGGGGGAAGTCTCGGGAAAAATCCCCTTGAATCAGAAAGTAAGATAAAACATATCGGATGCTGCCATAAGGATTTCTGAAACATCTTTTCAACAGCGAAGAGATGTACCGGTACCACTATCTTACTAATTGATGCTACATTCAGTCTCGTTTTTATTAATCCCGTGATAAGATTAGTATTCCTCGTTATTGAAAAAAGAAATAAAAAACCGGTATCCTTGTTGTCCAGCAATCCGTTGCAGGATTTTTTCGCATTTTCAGCATATCATGGTATAAATGATATTTACCTGGAATTGATATGAATTAATTATCAGATGAGAAACTGAAGTCTTTTCATCGTAAATTAGATAAAATACTCACCTTATGATTATCATATATTTTTTGCGATTCATACGTCATTTGAGAAAATTTCTGAAGGATATCATGTGTAGGCTCTAAAAAATTACCAAAATCAGCGACCCAAGAGTCAAAGCTCAATCCCTTTTCTTCCAATTCTTGGTTTCGGAGAATAAAAAAGCCATCATTGAATGAAAGTGAATCAGTTGAATCAAGTGAGCTGGAAGCGTTATATGAGGATAAATTCAGGGCCTTCGTTTCGCTGAAAAATTGTTGTTCAAACATCCGGCTTGCAGATGTGTCTGATGAAATCGTCGTGTTATATTCGATGAACTGCGGGATAAAATCAAAAGCATTCAATTCCGATTCGGTGAAATAGCCTCTGGTCTGATCTGAAGGTATATCCAGAGAATCTGATGCGTTGTTCTGAGTTAACGCAGAGAAACAAAGGTAAGAAAATAGTAATAACCCAAAAAAAATCGCAACTTTTCTGACGTGTTTATTTTCACATAGCGTATTGAGCATCAATAAATAACCTATCGCTAATGCAAATGCAAAGAATGGTGAAAGAAGGAGAACAAACCGGTCTATTCTTAAGGTCACCATAATCATACTTGAAGCGGTAAGTGGACTCGGGAAATAGATAGGACACATGAGCAATACGAAAAGTGCTATTACTGAGGGATATTTTGATTTATAAGCCCAGAGGAGATATCCTACTCCCAGGATTACAAAGAAAATAATTATGGCAGTTGATATATTTTCCATTAAAAAAGTATATTCGTTTCCTGTTATGATACCGGTCCTCAATCGGGAAAATCCAGGGACAGAAGTAGAATCAGCTATTTGCACGATAATGCTCGTAAAGAAAAAAGAAGTAAATAGCCAATAGGTCGAAAAGGTGATAATGATGATTGCAATAATTCTGGTTTTGATCGCAAAATAATCATTTATGATTACTTCTAACATGAGAAATACGATTAATAGGACTAATATCTGAAGTATTGACACCTGATGCACCAAAATAAGGTAGAGAGAAAACAGTATTGTTAATGCATAGAAAGATCGCCATTTTGATGTCTGAATTTGTTTATGGGCCAGATACAAAAAAAAGATAACCCCGAAAAATGCCATAACCCTTGTGACAACATAGGATGAATATACAATGACTACCGGTGTAACTGAAAAGAATAAACACATTAATAATGAAGTTTGATTGTTCCTGATTATTTGGTTGAAAAGCAGGTATAATACCCATAGTAACAAGATAAAAGACAACGACGTAAGGAAAATAAATGCAAGGTTTAGATCAATCCCTAAAAGGTTTGTTCCAGAGGCAATGAAGATATGATACAGGGGGAACCAGGCATAGCCATAACTAAAATCTTCGGGAACAATATGCCCCGATAGTAATATTATTTTTGATAAAAATAAATGGGGTATAATGTCAGAAAATCCAAAATAAAAGGGATAT
>JAPLDY010000165.1 GCA_026391595.1 Bacteroidia bacterium | reverse complement strand
ACCTTGATTTCCAGCTTCTTGTTCAGGATGAAACCGACAGAACCGTCACTGGTATGATCAGCAAGGTAAACTATTGTACGGTTGAAGAAAGTATCGGGCAGAAAGGGTTCAGAAATCAGGATTTTTCCCTTCTCCGGTATTTTATCTTCCGGCAGGATCGTTAAAAAATCTAGTTCAGGATCGAGGCTATTCATATCACGCCAAGTTACTTATTTTAACAACAAATATGTCAAAATTGTTTGTCCGGCTTACAAATGATAAAAATATTGAAAAATTATCCATAAATAATAAAGCTGAATCAATAATTCAATTAATTATTATCATATTTTTAGGCCGGAAAGTAAATCAGCCAATGCAAAAAAGTACTCTCAGGATCATCGGCAACAAGGTTGTTCTGAATAATCGTGAAAGAATGTGTGAGACAGCCGAGGAGCTCCTGTCAAGTGAAAAATTCAGGATAGTCCTAGATCATTACCTGAATCACCTGAGGACAAGAAAATCTCCTTTGATTGATATTTTTCCCGGCGGAGTCTCTGACGAACCGGCGGTAAATGAACTGGTAAAAACATTGTTGATTCTGGTGAAATACGAGGGGATCGCTGTACCTCACATTAATGAAAGATCGGCGGGTTTCATGAATGATCTCCAGCTGCTTAATAATTTTGTTGAATCGCTTTATGATTACTGGAGACATTTTGACAGGTTCATAATAAATGATTCTGAAGGCGACCGCCTTGACAAAAGACCGTATCGTACATTCAATGAGACAATTGAACAGCTTACACACCTGATACGCAGTGTCTACAGGCAGGTACAGGAAAACATAACCGGAAATCATCCAAATGTTTATCGCCAGGTAAGGGCAGGTGCTGAAATGGCTGTTATTTCATTACCAAAGGATATAAAGTATCCGTCAGAAAAATACATGAAGCTCAACTGTGTACCGGTTATCAGGCAGATGCTTATTTATCCTCCCCTGGTCATACAGCAGCCCATGAATAAGAGGACCGGAGAATTCAAGAAGACGGAACAGAATCCCATCGATCTTGTCAGCCTTAGCAACGATGAGTGGCTCTGCTATCCGGCAAAAGTAGGGAAGCTTGTTATCATGGTCTACTTCCATCGCGAATTCTACGAGCTTGGGTTTGCATTGTGCAATCTGTTCCAGCTGGCAGAAGACAGTGATCTTGAAAAGTGCCCCGATGCAGTATTTGTATATGGCGTCCAGGGGAATATGCTTGATAACCTTTCAACCTTCCCGACAGTATTCCATGAGGACCATGAGTCTGACATCTTTGTCGGAGCAGTACCCGGAAGGGCTGAATTCGGATATTTCGGATATCTGAAGAAAATGATCCTTACTCTTCATAACTCAATAGTAATGAAGTCAGGGAACATGCCGTTTCACGGGGCGATGGTAAGGATATTGCTCCAGGGTGACAAAGAGGCAACTATCCTGCTTATGGGAGATACAGGTGCAGGAAAGTCAGAAACGCTTGAAGCTTTCCGTGTCCTTGGAGAAAAGCATATCAGGGAGCTGACCATTATCGCTGACGATATGGGTTCAATTGAGCTTGACACAAATGGTTGTCCGATAGGATTCGGAACCGAGATAGGCGCATTTCTCAGGCTCGACGACCTTCAGCCGGGATATGCTTATGGGCATCTGGACCGATCAATAATAATGAATCCAAGCCAGGTAAATGCCCGCATTGTGATGCCGGTGACTACTCTCAGCACTATCATAAAAGGACATAAAATTGACTATATCCTTTATGCCAATAACTATGAGTCAATAGATGAAAAACATCCGGTTATAGAGAGATTTAATTCAGCAGGACAGGCTCTTGAGATTTTCCGCAGCGGAGCCGTAATGTCCAAAGGGACTACCACTACCAGCGGGCTGGTTCATTCATATTTTGCAAATATATTCGGTCCTCCTGAGTACAGGGATCTTCATGAAAAGATCGCAAAAGAATATTTCGAATCTTTCTTCAAGAATAATGTCTTTGTAGGACAGATGCGAACTATGCTTGGAATAGCCGGACAAGAAACTTCAGGACCTAAGGAAGCAGCGACAGAGCTGCTGAGGATAATCGGAATGGGATGAACCCCCGTCACGCCAAAACGAGACTGCCCACTAAAAGGGGGCTTTAGTCCAGACTATAAATTACTTAAATAATATTGAGAATTAGCTCCCCTTCAGGGGGGGTCGGAGGGTCAGTATTTGCCAGGTACTGCCTCTTTCATCATCTCATAAACCGCATCGAAGATATCTTCAGCGCTGGGCTTGGAGAAATAATCACCGTCGGTGGTATACGCCGGACGATGTTCTTTGCCGGTGAGAGTCTTTGGTGGTGAATCAAGGTATTGCCAGCCACCTTGTTTCTCAATCACTTCCTGCATCATGAAAGCTGTCGTTCCTCCGGGGACATCCTCATCAAGAAAAAGTATCCTGCTGGTTTTTTTCAGGGAATCAAGTATGATACCTCTCCTGTCGAACGGGACAAGTGTCTGGACATCTATAAGTTCCACTGATATATCATGCGACGCCAGCTGTTTTACTGCCTCTGCAGCAATTCTGACCGTCGATCCGTATGTGACAAGAGTCAGGTCAGAACCGGCACTTAGTATCTCGGGTACACCAAGCTGGATCCTGTATTCTCCGATATTATCCGGCATCTTTTCCTTAAGCCTGTACCCGTTAAGTGGTTCAATAACGACGGCAGGATCTTCTCCCTCAAGCAATGTATTATAGAAGCCGGCGGCCCTCGTCATATCACGCGGGGTGCATATATAAACACCACGAACCGAGTTGACAAGCATGCTCATCGGTGATCCTGAATGCCAAATCCCTTCGAGCCTGTGGCCCCGTGTTGAAATAATTAACGGAGCTACCATTCTTCCTGCAGTCCTGTAATGTGTTGTGGCAAGATCGTCGCTCAGGATCTGAAGAGCATACATAAGGTAATCGAGGTATTGAATTTCGGCAATAGGTCTCATGCCCCTGAGAGCGAGTCCAATACCCTGCCCGAGTATTGTTGCTTCCCTGATGCCTGTGTCTGTGATCCTCAATTCTCCGAATTTCTTCTGAAGACCTTCCAGCGACTGGTTCACTCCTCCTATGTTTCCAGTATCCTCTCCGAATGTCACCAACAGAGGATATTTACTAAATAGCTTCTCATAATTATCTCTTAATATTTGCCTCCCCGGAACTTCGGGTGAATTTTCGGAATAGACAGGATCTATCGGCTTAACATTCATAACCGATGCAGGGGTTTCATTGTAAAGGAAAGAATCATAGCTGAAAGAGGCATCGGTATAATTACGCTTCAGCCATCCATGCAGCTCTTCCTTCAGATTATCCGCTTTATTGCACGATTCACATACGTTCCTCAGAATTTTGCGGGCAGCCATAAAATTATCTTTTCGAATCGGAGATGCGACCTTTTTCAGGTCTTCTGTTATCTTATCCACCGAAACTTCCCTTGCCTCTTCTGCACAACGGCAGGTACGGTCACCAATGATCTTTACCAGCGCATCACGCTCTATTTTTATAGGAATCTGAAACATCTCCCAGCCTTTCTTACGGGACTGTTTAGCTTCTTCCTCAGCTTCTGACGCAAGTAAATCAAGCTCTTCAGCAGTCGCAATCTTCTGGTCTACAATCCATTCCTTCATCTTGAGAATTGGATCATTTTCATCTTCCCACCTGAGCCTCTCTTCACTTTTATACCTTTCATGCGATCCCGATGTAGAATGTCCAAGCGGTTGTGTTACTTCCTCAATATGGAATAGTACAGGCACATGTTCTCTTCTGCAAACCTCAATTCCTTCTTCATACATTTTTACCAGTCCCGGGTAATCCCAGCCTAGCCCCTTTAATATTTTGTAACCAGGTTTCCCCGGCTCTTCCTCAAAACCTTTGAGTATCTCTGATATACTGCTTTTTGTTGTCTGGTATTTCTTTGGCACAGAGATCCCATAGCCGTCGTCATAAACTGATATGGCCATCGGAACCTGAAGAACCCCCGCAGCGTTTATTGTCTCCCAGAAATGGCCTTCGCTGGTACTTGCATCACCGATCGAACCAAAAGCCACCTCATTTCCCTTTAGTGAAAGAGTAGTGAATTTATGCAGCTCACTGTTCTGCCGGAACAGTTTGGAAGCATACGCAAGTCCCAGCAACCTTGGCATTTGTCCTGCAGTAGGGGAAATATCGGATGACGAGTTTTTTTGCCTGGTCAAATCAAGCCACGTACCGTCCTTATTGATATTGGGTGTTGAAAAATGGTTATTGAATACCCTTCCGCCGCTGCCGGGATTTATTTCCCTGTCGGTATTGCCATAAAGCTGATGAAAGAACTGCAGCGAATCGTACAGTCCCATCGCCATCATCCATGTCTGGTCTCTGTAATATCCTGATCTCCAATCACCATCCCTGAATTGTTTTGCCATTGCAAGCTGGATTATCTCTTTACCGTCGCCAAAGATCCCGAATTTGGCCTTGCCTGATAGAACTTCGCGGCGTCCTATAATACTCAGGCTGCGACTTAAGTTTGCAAGACGGAAATCTGCAAGGATCTGTTCATTCGAAAGGTTAATACCGGATGGTTTTTCTGAATGCTTCATAAACTGTGAATGATATGTTTTTGCATAAAGTAAACAATTAATTAAGGCAGTTGTTTAATTAATGCAGATAATTAGAGTGTATCTTTGAAATGAATGACCCCCTTCCCTCCCGATAGTAATCGGGACTTCCCCAAAGGGGGAAGGAGCCCCGCGAAAGGCTGGCCCCTTCGCTAAAATAGCCCACCGGGCTATTTCTTAACGCTCGGGCCTCCCCGTGGGGGGAAAAAGAAAGGGGGGTCTGAAAACATAATACGATTGATGCCTATGTTTTTCAAACTATTGATAATAAGCGGATTGATTCTGGTGCTGGCTATTATTCTCATGGGGATAAGGATATTGCTTAAACCCAAAGGGCAATTCCCCGACACACATATAAGCCATAATAATGAGATGCAGAAACGCGGCATCACATGTGCACAGAAAACAGATATTGGTTGTAATCCGGGGGATGACCCGGAAGGGTGCTCAGTTTGTGGTATAAAAACCACAGGCTAAGGGCGTCAGGCATCAGGGAATAAAAATCCCCTCTCCGGAGATCGGAACGAAGTGGAGATTCCGCATTAGCGGAAGCCTGCCCCGCGGCAGCGGGGGGCAAGGGGTGAGTTTAT
>JAPLDY010000177.1 GCA_026391595.1 Bacteroidia bacterium | reverse complement strand
TAGAATTTTCTTACAAAATAGAGCGGACGGTTCTGAGATTCCTTGTAATTTCTATAGATATATTCTCCAATGATCCCAAGGAAAACAAGCTGGATCGACCCGAGGAAATAGATACTTAAAAGTGTTGACGACCAGCCTGGAATGGCTATTCCTGTAGCCTTGGCGATGAGAACATAAATGCCCGCTGCCATAAATACTATGGTACCTATAGTTCCAAGGATCAGACATAGCTTTATGGGAAACCTTGAAAAAGAGAATATAGCATCAGCAGCCAGGGTAGAAAGCTTTTGCAGGCTCATTTTCGATTTGCCCCTGTAACGGTTGTCGCGCACAAATTCCACATCGCCGTGCCTGAAACCTATAAAAGACCTTAATCCGGGAAGATAACGTACTTTTTCTTTCATCGAAAGAAGGGCATCTACAGCTATTCTTTTCATCATGGAATAGTTGCCATAATTCTCCATGTTCTTAAGCTCACCTATATTCCTGAAAATATGGTGAAACAATTTTGCATAGAGCTTTCTGGCAGGATTGCCTTTTCTTCCTGTTTTTTTTGCGCTTACGATATCAAAGTCTTCAGCGGTTATTTTGCGGTACATCGCTGAAAGAAGCTCCGGTGGATCCTGAAGGTCGCCATCCATCATTGCCACGATGTCGCCTGCTGCATGTTCAAGCCCGGCGGTATATGCAGCCTGATGTCCGAAATTCTTCGAGAGCGCCAGGATTTTGATCCTTTTATTCTTCTCCCTGTTCTCAAGGATCTTTGAGAGACTCTTATCAGTGCTGCCGTCTTCAACCATAATCACCTCATAATCACGCGTGAAGGTTTCGACGGAAGTTATTGTCCGGATAACAAGCTCATCGATAAGCTTCTCTTCGTTGAATATGGGGATTACGAGTGAAAACATTTTCGTTAATATTAATACCCCCTCCCTGTCTCCCTCCCCCAAAGGGGCGGGACTGCAATTATCTATAAATAAGCCCCTTCCCCCCGGGGGGAAGGGGGTTTATTAATTTAATGCATTCAAACGTTGTAATGCAAAGTCCACTTCGTCCTTAAGTTCAGGAACCGATGAAAGCTCTTTTACTGCCGGGATGCAATATTCAGTTCCCATCCAGCTAAGCTCCTTCAGTATCAGTTTTTTTGAATCTGCTGTCGAAGCACTGTTTTTCAGAACCTCTACCATTTTCATCTCTAGGTTAAGCAGGGCTTCTGAGTCGCCTGAAGCCTTCCGGATCTGGTTCTGCAACCATGTAAAATAGAGAGTGCTCTTCCCGGTCTCGTAACTACCAAGATTTTCAAATGCCTCATCGAAAGCAACTCCCGTGAAGCCGGCACGTGTAACCGCTCCTGCAGCAGTTGGAAAATCGAATGGCACTTCCTGAGTTACTTTGCCGGTGGCGGCCCATTCTGCACCGCGCTGGAGCGTGACAATAAATCCGACACAATGCAATGCCTGGTTTTCCTCATTATCAGGAGTTCCAAGAAGTGTCCAGAATATCCTGCCCTTGCCTGAAGTACTTGTCAGCAGAACAGGTTCCGGGATCCCGCTGCCAGCAAATTTAGTATCTGAAAATGCAGTGGCCAGGACCTGTAAACTATCTCCATCAAGAGGCATTCCCTGAACTATGACATCCTTAGGATGCAGCCATCTCACAGGCAATCCATTGATTACCGGATTATCTTTAACATTCATGTGCACTTCAAAATCATGTCGTTCTGAAACAGATAACGATGGAGGGAAGGGCTTACCATTATCTCTCTTCGAGTGAATCCTGACAACTCCTCCTCCTTCATTGACGAACTCTTTAAGTGCAGCAACTGTTTTTTCAGGCCACGCATCACCCTCAAAATCAATGACCACGAGATCATAATTTGAGAAACTAGGATTGAACTTAGACATATCCTGCCCCGCCGGTGGTGTGATCACTATTTTGGTTGAAAATAGTCCCGCATCATCAAGGATCGATTGTACTGCCTGAGATCTGGTCATCCAAACCTGATTATCCACGCCCTGTCCCGTTATGATCAGAGTTTTTATTTTG
>JAPLDY010000061.1 GCA_026391595.1 Bacteroidia bacterium | reverse complement strand
GTGGTCCTCTGTGGCACTCTGTGTAAGTTCTTCTAACTTCTCAGGCAACACAGAGGAAATCCGGAGTCCCGATAGTTATCGGGACACAGAGAGACGCAGAGAAGAAACCAAAGTTTTGACTAATGCCTTTCCTGGAACTCTTTGATGAAACCCTTGACATAAACTCGACAGAGAATTATGAGCTTTCCGTGCAGTTAAGCCCTGACG
Source organism: Bacteroidia bacterium (assembly GCA_026391595.1). Classification (GTDB taxonomy): domain Bacteria; phylum Bacteroidota; class Bacteroidia; order Bacteroidales; family VadinHA17; genus LD21. Next base: position 9,065 of record JAPLDY010000061.1, on the reverse strand, counting down.
GTTTCGCCTTCTCCATTCTCGACACAATAAGGAACAAGTACGTCATGATCCGTTCCACCGAACCGGATGACAATAAATATCTTTCAGCTGACAGGATCATCGAACTGATAAACAAGGATGATTTTCTGACACGCAAATACAAGAAAGTGAATGTAGTGATGCCATCTCCCAGATTCACCCTTGTACCTGCTCCCCTGTTCGACCCGGGAAAGAAAGAGGAATATTTTACCTTCAATCTCAACAGGGATGATAACGATGTCATTGTCGCAAACAAGCTTCCCGATCCGGATGCCTATGTTGTTTTCTCAGTACCCAGGACACTTTATGAAATACCCGGACGTTTCTGGCCTGCCATATATCCTTTCCATCATACAAAACCTCTGCTGGATCTGCTGTCCCATTGCAGCAAGAGCATCAATGGATATTATGTTCACGTACATATAGAGAAGGAATTTTTCAATATCCTGGTATATGACCATGGCACTCTGAAATTCAGTAACACGTTTAACTACAGGAACATATCGGATATTCTCTATTATGTTCTGAATATTTTCAAAACCATGGGCATAAGCCATGATGAACCAATACATTTCAGCGGTTATACCGGCAAATATGATGATATCTGGTCAACCTTTGCAATGTATATCCGGAACTTAAAATTCACTGAACCGGCTGGAAATTTCACTTTCAGCTATGTGTTCAACGACCTTGAACTGCACAGGTTCATTAACCTTTTCAGCGTCACCAGTTGCGAATAATCAGCGGTAAATACAAGGGAAGAAGGATCATTCCTCCACGGGGTTTTAAAGCCAGGCCCACTACTGATTTTGCCCGCGAGGGCCTCTTCAATATTCTAAATAACAGGGTTAACTATGAGGAGATCAGCGTCCTTGACCTCTTCTCCGGAACTGGCAGTATAAGCTACGAATTTGCCTCACGGGGAGCTAAAGAGGTGCATCTGGTGGAGAAAGATGTAAGACATATTACCGGGATAAGACACATAATAAATGATATGGGGTTTACAAACATCAGGCCGATACATATCGATGTCAAGGCATTCCTCAAGACCTGCTCTGTAAAATATGATATTGTCTTCGCCGATCCTCCCTATGAGCTCGCCTGGCTTAGCGATATCCCTGATCTTGTGATTGATTCAGGAGTAATTAAAGAAGATGGGTTTTTTATACTTGAACATCCGAGGGATATGAGCTTTTCAGTACATAAATACTTCTTCGAACACCGCAATTACGGAGGGGTTAATTTCAGCTTCTTCAGAATCACTGATACATCTCATTAATATCTGTCTTTGATAATTCCAGCATCAGGCCGCTTATTTTTGCAACCACTGCCTTGAAGTATCTTTCACCCTTTTCAGGATTTGCCAGGGACGGATCTCCAATCCCTGTATCTTTTGATACTTTCAGCCATTTACGCTCCGACCATGCCCATTTCTCATTCAGAGCTTTTATTCTGAATTTTTTTGCAGTTCCAACTCCTGCTTCAGCAAGTGGAAGGACAAGTTCCGGGGCAAGGTACTGCATAAGGCTTGTGAGGTACTGCATTTGGATTGTTTTCATCTCGTCGTCATGTCCTCCTCCTTTTTCATAAATTTGTGAGATATCTCCACACTGAAACCAGTTACATGTGCAAATGATCATTTCAGGATAAAGAGTCCCTGATTCCCTGATCATCTGTTTAAAATCATTGCCGCCATGTCCGTTAAGGATTAACAGTCTATGGATCCCCTGCCTGTTCAGGTCATAAATAATGTCTTTCAGGATCGCAAACTGTGTGCTGGGATTCAGGTTTATCGTGCCTTTGATATCGAGCTGACCGGTATTTACGCCAAACGGGATCACCGGAAGCACAATAATCTTTGCTCCCTCCTTCCATGCTTTTTCAGCAGCTTCTTCAGCTATTCTTCCGGTTTCGATATTATCGGTGCTGAAGGGCAGATGAAGATTATGAGCCTCCGTTGCTCCCCATGGAAGTACGGCAAGTTCAATTGAAGTCTCTTTTAACGCTTTCCAGTTTGTTTCTGCAAGAAGATAAGGTTTCATCTGATTCTTTTATAAATGTTTGGTACTCTCTTTTAACACAGCCTCCAGCTTGCTGAAAATAAATGTCTTATAAATATTTGCTTTGTTGGCCGTTGTTTAATAAATTTATAGCTGAAATGCTCAGTTAATAAATAGGTTCGTTATGAGGAAGAACAGTTTTGTAATTGAGTTAGTTAAAAGTCCGCCTTTCATTTTCTTCATTGTTCTGGCATCGATCATCATCATTGGTCTTGCAATTGCCAAACACAGGGAGAGGGTCGTCCAGATGAAGGAAGATGTCCTTTATATCCAGCCTAAACCCTCTGAATAGTTTTTAGCTCTCGGTTATTAGTCACCGGGTACCTGACTTATAACTCTTTTCTTGCTTCAGCCACTGTTTTATTATCACTACACCATGCCAGAAGTGATAGAAGGATAATCGTCTGAAAATAATACAGTAGACCGATTTTCATTTTTTTATATCTAAGGATAAGTGATAAAGTTATCAAAATTAATTTATTAACTTAGTTTCATATATGAACAATTAAAATCACTGAATTTGATCTCAAAAAAATATTTAAGTCTGCTGTTTTTCCTGGTCAGTTTAAGTGCAGCTTCCTTCGCCCAACCCTATATTAAAGGAATCATCGTTGAGAAGAACTCAAAGCTCCCGATAGCTTTTGCTTCGGTTACATATCAGAAGGGATCTGTGCTGCAAGGCGTGATATCCGACATCCATGGAAAATTTGAGATCCCCGAACGGGATATAAAAAGTCTCCAGGTATCATGTGTGGGTTACCAGAAAAACAGGGTCGCTTTAACTGCCGGCATGAAGCTGTCTGATCTGGTTGTAGAACTCAGGACCGATACGCTCAGCATCGGAGAGGTAACCATAACTCCGGCAATGAACCCTGCAGTCAGAATCATTAGGAATGTCCTGAAAAACAAGGAGAAGAACAATTTTGAGAATTATGATAAATACACATATCAGTGTTATCTGAAAACAATTCTTAATCTCAAACTATCTTATAACGCTACCGCTAAGGACAGTGCTACTATTCGCAAAAACAAGGATATGAACAAGCATGCCAGATTCATCTCGGAATCAATGGTATTGTCCTCCACTGTGAACAAAAGGACCGAGAAGAAGGTCATCGCGGTTAAAACATCAGGTTTTGAGAATCCCCTCTTCGGACAATATTTTGTATCCATGTTCCACAATGCAATATCATTTTACAAGAATAATATTGCCCTCTTTGCAATGCCTGTATCGGATGATATGTCAAGCTCAGAATACCTGAGCCCTGTTTCCAATGAATGTATCAGAAGCTACAACTACTTGCTGGAGGAGACTTATGAAAATCCATCCGATACATTATATATGATAGAGTTCCACCCGAAAAAAGGATCAAATTTCAATGGATTGAAGGGTAGACTATATATAAGCTCAAATGGCTGGGCGATAAAGAATATTGTTACTGAGCCATACGAAAAAGGACTTATAGATTTCAGGTTCAGACAGGATTACGAATTTATTGACGGCAGGTGGTTCCCTTCCGGTCTCGACGAAGAGATAGGCTTCGTCTCGATGAGGTTGAACAAGAATATTCAGGCAATTCCGGTTTATCTTATCACCTCAAGGATCAGCAATGTGAGCTTCAATCCTGACATTACCGTTGATTCAATCAAATTCGAGAAAGTTTATCTCGATGAGGAATTAATTAAGAACAGCGAATCAATAATCAATTCATCGAGGCCCGATTCTCTGACAGCTATTGAGAAGAACACTTACCAGTTCATGGATTCAATAGGAGGAAAATTCAATTTCGACTACTGGGCTGATCTTTATCCGAGCATATCTGCCGGAAAAATCCCGATAAAATTTATCGACATCGATCTGGAGGAATTTTTCAGGAACAATGATTACGAAGGCACACGTATCGGAATTGGACTCAGCACCAACGATAAATTATCGAAAGTGTTTTCAGCCGGAGGTTTTGGCGGATATGGAATAAAAGACAAAGAGTTCAAATACGGAGGACATATTACCTTCAATATTGATGATGAAAGGGAAACTGAACTTAAACTCTCCTATCAGAACAACCTGAAGGAGCCGGGACTTGATCAGCGGGAAGAATTTTCACTGCTCTCAACCAGCGATTACCTGAGGGATTATATTGCCTACCGAATGGATAATTTCGTTGAAGAGAGGGCTGAATTCAATTTTCACCTTACACGCTATCTTAAGATTGGTACTTCGGTAAGCTTCAGGGAAATAATGCCAACCTATGAATACTATTACAAAGGGTCTCCGCTGACTGACTTTCTTGCGGATGAGATCAAGATCTCTGCCCGGTATGCGTACGGCGAAGAGATACATATGTTTGGCAATCAAAAAATTGTATTTTATGCCGGTAATCCCATTTTAAGTATATCCTATAAAAGAGGTATTGATCTTTTTAACCGCGACAGCTATAATTATAACCGTTATGAGGCTGCACTCGACCTTACCGCATATAAAGGAAAGATCGGTCAGACCGATATCAGGTTTGCGGGAGGATTTATTGATAAGCCGTTGCCTTACAGTCTGCTCTTTACTGGCGAAGGAAGCAAAAGCGGTGAACTCTTTCTTATAAACAACACCTTTCAAACGATGAAACCCTATGAGTTTTTATCTGATCGTTATGTGAATATTTTCTTCTCTCACAATTTCGGCACCCTTCTTCTTGAGACACCGAGGTTCAAGCCCAGGATAATTCTGGCTCACAATACCGGCTGGGGAACGCTGAGAAATGCATCAGACCATAGCATTGATTTCAAGCTTAAGGATAAGATTTATCTTGAATCGGGATTGCTTATCAACAATATCATAAGGTTCAAGATCTTCAACCTTTATTATATCGGTTTCGGCGGAGGAACCTTTTACCGTTATGGCCATTACGGCTATGATAAGGTTTTTGACAACCTTGCGCTGAAAGTGTCGATCACAGTGGCCCTGGAATGATCTTCGGTCTCATCACTATTTGGTGAGGCATTCTGTTTAAATAAGCTTGACATTGGCGTTTTAATGACTAACTTTGATTGATGAAGAAAATAAATTAGCGGCATGAAAAGGATAATTTTTCTAATTGTATGCATTGGGATCTCCTGTATTGGCAATTCTCAGGACATTAAATCAGAACGTAAGGCACGCAAAGATTTACGGGAAGCTGAAATGCTCAGGAATTATAATGCTTTGGGTGCTTCTGTTGAGAGAAAGAACTTTGTTATTGAAATGGAATATATATTAGATGATTCAGGAAACAGGAAAAAACTGAATCAAATGTTAAATTATATTTTGATCGATTCTACAAGCTGTGTATGGCAAAGTGAATCCAGCGACATAAATACGGACCTGTTCAAAACAGTATCAAAAGTTGAAGGCACTATAGATACCTGGAAGCTTGCAAAAAATAATAAACACTCAAGTTATTTTCTCCAGTTTAAGATGTTTACAGATAATGGACTCTATCATCTTACTATGTCAATTAATTCTGATAAAACTGTCCACATGGGGTACTTTTTGATCTACAGATATTTGCAAAGCCCCCCTTTGGGGGGTTTGGGGGTAATGAACAGCTTTGAGGCAGTCCCTTTTTGTTTAAAATAAACTTGACTTTGGGTTTACAGCTTCGTAACTTTGATAAATAAGTTTCAACTATATACTTAAAAGTTATGAAGTCAGGTAAAATTCATCGTAAAATAATAATTGGCCTGTTTTTAATTTTTACCATTAGTTTTCCTTCGTGTGAGTCCTTTTGTATGGAATGCACCCACGTAAATACTACAGAAATAAAAAAGGTTTGTTCTCAGGTAGATGCCAGAGATCTGGAATTATCGGGGTGGATTTGTAAATGATCTGATTCAATTATTTATCAACCGCATGCTCCTCAAACTATACACAGCAAAATGATTCCTTCTCTTTTATCATAACCAGCTTATACAATTCACTGGTTTTCAAAGTTTATGTTTAACTATTAAAACTAAAATCAAATGGAACAACAAATTCACTCAATGCTCCCGTGGCTCATCCCGGTAATCATTATCCTTGCATTATGGGATACGGTCTGGAAATTAATTGCAATGTGGAGAGCAGCCCGGAATAATCATCTGGCATGGTTTATCTGCATCTTCATCTTTAACACGCTTGGGATTTTACCAATCATTTATATACTTATCTACAGGAAAGAACCTGAGAAGTTAACCTGACACACCAGGTTCCCAATAAGGGAGCTGTGCGGATGGTAAAAATAAAGTTGACTCATATAGTATTTGTCTCGTAACTTTGGTATCGCTGATAGATATTATATAAGGCTGTAATTGATATTAATTCATAAAAGGTTAAGTCATGGAAAAATATGTTCTCATGGATATATCCAATAGCGGGTTACTTTATCAGATATTTTATCTGGCAGCATTTCTTGCAGCTTACATAATCATTATCTATGAAGGTTATCGCAGGAAATTTCCACTCCTTAACTGGATTCTTATCCTTGCAGGCATACGTTTGGCGGTGATAATAGGAACGAAGATTTTTGCATATTCAGCAGAAGAGTGGCGTTATATGTTCGAGAACCATATATTTCTGCCAAATCATCAAAAAACAATGTTCGGGGGATTTCTTCTCGGAGTGGCAGCTTACATTTTTTCAAGATATATTCTCAAGTTCAAACACTCAGCATGGGACACCGTTGCTATTGCATTCCCGGCAGCAGTGTCGATTCAGACTCTTGGATGTTTTTTTTATGGTTGTTGCTTCGGTACATCAACATCTCTGCCCTGGGCAGTGCAATACCCGGTTATGTCGCTTGCACATTACAACCAATTTGAATCCGGAATATTGACGCATAATGATTTATATTCTCTTCCTGTTCATCCGGTGCAGCTGTATCAGTGTCTGGCTGGATTATTGGTGATTCTTCTCGTTTTAAGGTTCCGGAGATACTGGAAAGCAAATGGCAGTATCCTTCTGAGTTCAATGATCTTCTTTGCACTGGCAAGATTCATAACAGAGTTTTTCAGGGATCCCCTGTCAAACAAAACAGGAGGGGAAATGCTCTGGATACTGAAGCAGGTTCAATGGCAGTACCTTATTTTTGCCTTTCTGATGACGCTTTTATTATTCTGGCGGGAAAAAACATACAGGATAAAGCCTCAGATCATAAACCAGAAGTCCATAGGATTAAAACTGCAGATTAGTTTCCTTTTTTCACTGATCCTTATATTGCTTTTTCTCCGGAGCTGGTTCACCCTGCCGGAGATAATAGCTTTGAACATTGCATTATTGCCAGCTATCTTCCTTATTGGTACTGAAGTTTACAGAACATTTAACTCACTGAAATACAAATGGATCTATGCTTTTACGATCCTGCTTCCTGTGTTCCTGATGAGCCAGACAATTCCACAAACACAAATTGATACTGCCGGTACTAAAAAATACAATATCTACCATACATTTGGAGGCGGCTTTGCGACAGGAAATTATACTGATGAAAGAACTACACATACCGGTGAAGGATGCAGTACCGTCACTAATCATCAGTATTTTACTCAGAAATATACTGCAGGCGGAGCAGGATACAGCATAACAAAGGAGACGCCTGACAGAAAAAAGATGATGAAATATGGTATAAATGTTTTTCTTGGCGATTTTGAGCAGGTCAGGCAGAGAGATCAACAGAGGGTGAATGAATTTATTTTTGGAGTAAACCCATTTATTAAATATGATTATAAATGGATTGGGGTTGGCGCCGGACTTCATTTAGGCAATCTGCCTTATTCCACCGGAGATACCGATAAAGAGACATCTACTATTCCACAGAGTGGCTACTTTCAAACGTTTATATTCCCGCAGTTCTATTTTCGTGTCGGAGTGCAGAGATATTTTTTTGGTGATTTCCACATTGCAGACCAATTTCCCGTTTCATCACCCGGATTAGCTTTTCAGGCAGGAATTGGTACCGGTCTTGGACTGAAAAGCGGTCTGAATTTGCGAGCCGGACTTTCGTTTATTGAGGATGGAGGGTTTTATTTTTCAGCATATTTGCCTATTAAGAACCGCCTGGTTTTGGAACCTGCCTTTCTCTGGACCATCAAACTGGAGAAGGACAGATATCCTGTCAATCTTCCTGAAAACCAGTTCTCTCTTGGTCTCTCCTACCGGTTTGGATATAAATAACCGTGTGATCCAATATAATGGCATTTCTGACCTGTCCGCACAAAGAGTATGAACTTTTTGTCAGTAGGATTGAAGGAATAACCGGACATTCAATCCATATTGTCCGGAAAGTTAAACAGCTAAAAGAAATTTGATCGAATTATTTTCAAATTCGGTATACTCCCCATTATTAGCATAATTACCTTGGAATAATCTTTAATCTGGCTTCAGTATGCTCTGAGAATGCATTACATTGTTTAAGGTACTCCTGCATTTCATTCAGATTATCTCCTGCAGGTGTATAGGTAAAATATTTTCCAGTAAGACATGGAATCAGGATATTAATTTTCAATATAAATTATTTGAACAGCAAATATTTTCCATCTAAACTCTGTATTTCAATGAAGTTGACAAATAATTTCCACTAAGAAGATCAAATGGTATGAACCCCAGAGCAAGCTCTGGACTCAAAAAACGGTGCAAGCACCGAGGAATTATACCTGTCCTTCGCGTCCGCCGAAGCTTTACGCGAAGGCGGATTAAAATGGGAAAAATATTTCAATTGATCATTCATAAATCCAGATGCAGAGGAAAAAGTTTGTGGCAGATTCTGTGGCAGACACTAAGATATCCTTTGATAATCAAGGGGTTTCGGAGGCATATGCGCGGTGCAGACGGGATTGACCTTCCTGCGGTCGGTCGGACCCTTTCATCCTGAGGTTACCCTGGCGAATGAAAACAAAAATGCTGCGATGCAGACGGGATTGACCTTCCTGCCGTCGGTCGGACCCTTTCATCCTGAGGTTACCCTGGCGAATGAAAACAAAAAT
>JAPLDY010000238.1 GCA_026391595.1 Bacteroidia bacterium | reverse complement strand
TTTGAGTTCCCGGTCCCGGTAATCGAGGTTACGCGCCTTGTTCATAAGAAGGTCAAATTCCTGAGTTCCGGCAGAAGAGATATTCGTGGGGGGGATAATAATATACACGTTTTTGCCTGAAGCAAAGGGATGGTGATAGACGAGAGAGAGTTCATCTCCAAGTATTGCCATACCCCCATACGTACTTACCGCAGGCCCGACACCAGTTTCAAAACCAAAGGCGATGTTTCCATCTACAGTCTCCTCGACATAATTATGACCTATCAGTTTTCTTAACTGGTCGTTCGTCAGCGGCCGGCCGAGTGCTTCGTTCATTCCGGTCGCTACCGCAATCATAATCGTACTCGTGGAGCCGAGGCCGACATGTTTGTGCTGATGGTCGATCGCCTTAATTTTAAATCCACCCATATATCCCACGGTTTTTCTGAATACCGCAACAAAATTTTCTATTATAGCAGAACGACCATAATCAATCTCCACACCTTTTTTTATGCATGTAACTTCTGCTGTACAATAGACCTGAATTGCAAATCCTATTCCCCCTCCACCGGGATGATCGGGTGCGAACCGGTTCATATCGAGCACAGTCAGATGTATTCGTGCCGGGGCCGTAACGGTAATTTTTTCTTTCACGGGTTTTAACATGAACTTCTTCTTTTCATACCCAAGGGTCTTGAGATTCTGTCCCGGAGGGAATGAATTGAATTCATACTCGACGAGATCGAGGTCTCCACCTCGGATTTTCATGGTAGGCATAAGTAACAATTCATGTTAGGAAAGATAAAAGAATATGCTATAAAAACTTTTTTTTCATATACCCATAGAAGTTCGATTATCACAGTAAAAAACTGCATCAGAACATCTAAAAATAAAAAAATCTCAGATAGCAAGGTACCTCAAAACTTGGCATCCTTGAGAGCGCAACATAAGAGCAACTAATCAAAGCAGAGAATCGCCAACAAAACGTACCTTGAAGCACTATTATTCAGCTATACCCGTTGGCCGGCTCGACTGGAGCAGGGAGTCCAGGCAAACGCTCAGATGAACGAGCTCATTGCGCCAATGGAGGAATTGTTTACAGTTGCCATAGATGATACCACCAACACATTCTTTCGTACAGGTATCACATGGTTTTTCTGTCATAATTCCACATTAGTCCGTTCCCTTATTTTATATTCACGAGATCGTCCGGGTTACAGTATGTAACCTGATGGTTATCCGAATTTTCCAAGAAGGTGCATTTTTTTTTAGCAGACTCATGTTATTTTGATTATGACAATAATTAGTTCACCCAAAAATAGGTACTACGTCACCAGCATAGGAGCGGCATGGGGGGGGGACAGACACAGACCCCTTCTCAATCCTTCGTTTAATTTTAATAGTTGCTTAAAACAAGGAATTCACAAGGGCCATCTTTTCACGGCATGGGAGTGTTTACCTGGATTGCTACACCATCAAATTCTGCGATGATCCGTTCTTTCTCGTATACCATAACCCGGAATGTGGAATACCTGCCATTGTCAGCAACACGATGGGCAACTGCGACGAGAGCACCGGTTGCGGGGGAGATATACTGGATATGGATGGAGACTGCAACACGAATGGCTGCACCGCAGTTTGCTGCGATCCCGAACGCTTGGTCGGCAAGAGCAAAGATCGCACCTCCATGCGCGACACCACGCGGATTGTTCTTTCCGGTACAGTCCATTACTACTTTTGCATAGCCGTCCTGTGCCTCGGTTATCTCCATGCCCAACAATTGGGCAAATTCACTCTGGTTAAAAGCAGAGATCCGTCCGACTTCCGAGAATCCACTGCAATCTGATTGTTGATCTTCAGACATGAACACTCCGAATCGACATAAATCACTGGAAAAATAATGATATCATCATTTGTATTTTTTCTGGGTATAGGAGTACTTCTGGGTCTCTCCACCGTGAGATACGATATAGAACCATTCATAGAGTGATTTTAACGTTCAGAACTGCTCATATCGGCGCATCGAGAAACCAACTTTAAGCCTGCCATCAAACGCGACCTTTCCCTGATCCTTCATACGTAAAGCGATCTCGAGGTCATCTCCGGCATCGAAACAGCGGTACATCCCGGCTTTAATGAATGCATCTTTCCGGAATGCTGTGTTGCAGCCTAAGGTATAATAGAACGTGTGGCTGTAATAGCCGATTCGGGAGAATGTGTTGGCGATCAGTATAGATAATTTATTTCCAATCCCCACTTCGATCGGGTAGACAGGCCCGTAAAGCTGAACAACATGTTCGTCTTTAAAATCCTCTCTTAAAGTTTCGATCCAGGTTGGGGGGAGGATACAGTCAGCATCGGTCGTTGCGATAATTTCCCCTTTCGCTGCAATGAACCCGTCATTTCGTGCACCACCAACTTTTTTACTCGTCTGCGTGAAAACCTTGTCCGCATATTTCTCTGCAATTGTGCAGCTTGCATCCTTTGAGCCCCCATCCACAACGATGATCTCGTAATCGGTGCGTGCCACCGTCTGGTGGGTAAGAGACACGAGACACTGCGCGATGTTCTCTTCTTCATTAAAGGTCGGGATAATGACCGATATCATGGGGGGAAATACTCCTGTACAATGTTTATATTTACTGATAATAAGGGTGATGTAACTTATGACGATTATTGCAGTCCCTTCGTTGCCATAAAATCCATAACACTTCTGATGCAACCGTCCATGTTCAGATACTCGAATTGTGCGAATCTACCGACAAGCGGAATACCGATCTCCTTACAATACTCCTTTACGATTGCGATATTTTTCTGGTAGTCAAGGTCATAGACCACGTATGCAAAAGGTTGCCGCTCCACCGATGAATAGACAATCTGGCCCTTATGCAGGATCTGCATGCTCTGAAGCATGTCCACGACTTCGCTTATGAGTTCATCATCAGTCAGA
>JAPLDY010000007.1 GCA_026391595.1 Bacteroidia bacterium | reverse complement strand
TGTCAATGGAATCAAAGTTGAAGGTACGAAAGTGATTGAAAACATTGGGTATAACAACAATCAGAACATGGTTTTTTCGGTGACTCTCACAAATGGCAAACTGACAATGACCGACGGCAGGATAATTAAGCGTTCATTCAGCCATGAAAGGGAATGGATTGCAGGATTGTTGACCAGGAACATTTGGGATGACGAGTGCTTTATTACCGGTACTGCCAGCGGTGTAACTATCAAGAGAGTAAATTTTTCCAACACGATCACTTCAGCATTATACTGGAAACGTGCTTGCAGGTTTATTGTTAGCGGTGTGGTAAAGATTGAAAGAGAGGGATCTGAGCCTGTCACGCTTAACTATGGAGAAGGAGAATGTGATGCTTACGCAACTCTCACAATGGGTGATAAATCAAAGGAGATAATACTTAAATATCATCGATAATACCACCAAACCTGAGAATATTTCGGATTTCGGATTTTTGATTTTGGATTTTTGATTACATGGGAACTCATACAATCCGCAATCGGCAATCCGAAATTCGTATTTCTTATGATGCTTTCAGCACCTTCATATCTATTCTTTCAAGTTTGCTGCTCGCATAGTCGATAGTAATAGTGAGTTCGTCCTTGCCCAGAGAAGGCATCTCGAACATAGCATCGAGCATAATGGTCTCGCATATCGATCTTAGTCCACGGGCGCCAAGTTTGAACTCAACAGATTTGTCGACAATAAAATCAAGGACGCCATCAGCAAAAGTAAGATCTATGTTATCCATCCTGAAAAGCTTTACATATTGCTTTACAAGTGCATTTTTTGGTTCGGTAAGTATAGCCCTGAGAGCCTTTTTATCGAGAGGATCGAGGTGTGTGACGACCGGCAGCCTGCCGATTATCTCAGGTATCATACCATAAGCTCTGAGATCCTGTGGTGCGATATATTTAAGAAGATTATCCTTGTCGACCTTTTCCCTGTTTTTTGATGCTCCATAGCCAACTATCTGGGTATTGAGCCGCTGTGCGATCTTCTTCTCAATGCCTACGAAAGCTCCGCCACATATAAAAAGGATATTTTTTGTATCGACCGGTATCATTTTTTGTTCCGGGTGCTTGCGTCCGCCCTGCGGAGGGACGTTAACTATCGATCCTTCAAGCAGTTTCAGGAGCCCCTGCTGAACACCTTCTCCTGATACATCACGCGTTATCGACGGGTTATCACCTTCTTTTCGGGCTATCTTATCAATCTCATCAATGAATACGATGCCTTTTTCGGCAGCTTTAACGTCATAATCGGCGTTTTGAAGAAGACGTGTCAGAAGGCTTTCAATATCTTCGCCAACATATCCGGCCTCAGTCAGCACAGTAGCATCGACTATGGTGAATGGGACATGCAGCATCTTTGCAACTGTCCTTGCCAGAAGAGTTTTGCCCGTTCCCGTTTCTCCGGCCAGTATGATATTTGACTTCTCGATCTCTATATCGTCGGGATCGGGTTTCTGCATCAGTCTTTTATAGTGGTTATAAACGGCAACGGATATGATCTTTTTGGCCATATCCTGTCCGATTACATACTGGTCGAGGAAGCTCTTTATCTCGGCTGGCTTCAGGAGATTAATGGTATCGAATGATACATTCTTCTTGCTGCCGAGCTCTTCGCTCATAATGCCATAGGCCTGTTCAATGCAATGGTCGCATATATGTCCCTCGAGGCCTGCTATAAGTAAGTTAGCCTCTTTTTTGGTTCTGCCACAGAATGAACACTTATCCATTTTTATTTATGATCGTTTCTTGTGAGGATCTCATCTATCATCCCGTAATCTTTTGCTTCCTGGGCTGTCATCCAATGATCCCTGTCGGAATCTTTTTCGACTTTTTCAACGGGATTGCCGGAGTGAAGGGCTATAATTTCATAAAGCTCCTTCTTGATCTTCATGATCTCACGTGCCTGAATTTCAATATCCGAGGCCTGACCTTCGAAACCGCCCATCGGCTGGTGGATCATTATCCTTGAATGCTTCAGCGCTGACCTCTTTCCCTTGGTGCCGGCCGTAAGCAGAACGGCTCCCATAGATGCTGCCATACCTGTACAAATGGTGGCAATGTCGGCCGATATGTATTGCATTGTGTCGTAGATGCCGAGTCCGGCATTAACTCCTCCTCCGGGGGTGTTGAAGTAGATCTGGATATCCTTACCCGGATCGGAAGAATCAAGATACAGAAGCTGAGCCTGAATAATATTTGCAACATAATCATCGATCGGCAGGCCGAGGAAGATTATCCTGTCCATCATCAGCCTCGAGAAGACGTCCATTGACGCCACATTAAGCTGTCTTTCCTCAATGATGGTAGGAGAAATATAGCTGTCGCCAACTATGGAAATATATTTACTAAGGGAGAGACTGCTAATACCGCGCTTGCTTCCTGCAAATTTTCCGAAATCATCCTTTATATTCATTTTACCTGATTTTAAGATTAAGGATCAAAGATATAAAAATTAAAAATATGATCGTAAGCCTCTGATTACTATTCAAAAAGCTTATTGAACTCGTCAGCGGTCACTCTCTTGTCTTCTATCTTTACTAGTTCTTTAAGCTGTATCAGTACTTTATCTTCGAGGATTTTATCAGCAATCCTTTTAGCATCTTCCTCTCTCTTGAGGGTTTCTTTGGCATAATTTGAGATCTGTTCGTCGGTTGCGTAGAAAAGTCCGTACTGCCTGAACTGGTATCTCGTGATATTCTCCGCTTCCTTCTGAAGCTCCTCTTCGCTGATCTTCATTTCATTGTCTTTTGCGACCTTGTTCCTGATGAGCTGCCATTTCAGATCCTGCCTGAAGCTGTCGAATTCCTTCTCTATATGTTCGCTCGTAGTTTTCTCATTCACCTTCAGGAGCCATTTTTTAAGGAACTCTTCAGGAAGTTTGAATTCGGTATTCTCCTGTATGAGCTTCTTTATATCCTGCATTAGTTTGAACTCGCTTTCACGTTTAAGGCTGGTGGATATTTCCTCCTCAATCTTTTTCATGAATTCCTCTTCAGAGTTTACAACTCCTTCGCCATAGACTTTGTTGAAAAGCTCCTGGTTCACCTCTGCAGGATGAAAACGCGTTATTTCGCCGATTATGAACCGGAATTTTCCTTCAAGGCCTTCCGTTTCTTCTTTCTTTTTACCAAGAAGACCTGCTATCTCCGTATCATTCGGGAAAGCCTTCTTAAGGTCGAAGTCTATCGATTCGTTTTCCTTTTTACCGATGAATTCCTTCTTTATCTCTTCATCCTTTATAATATCTACTGCAAGTGTTGCTTTATCATTGACAAGTCCATCAGTTTTGAGATTGCCCTGGTCGTCAATTGCCCCGATTTTTCCCTTGAGGATATCCTTATCCTGGGTTATGTCGGCTTTTTTTAATTCACCGAAGCGGCGGGTGTAATTGTTAAGGTAGTCGTTCTTCATCTTCTCGTCGATGATGATCTCATACAGGTCCACCTTGTTTTTTTTGCCTAAACTGATCTCAACAGAAGGTGCGATTCCCAGTTCAAAAGAGAAATTGAAATCATCCTGAGCCTCGAAGCTGATCTTTTCCTGGTCGTCAGACTTTGGAAGAGGATCTCCGAGTATCTCGATCTTTTCGTCGGTAATATATTTATGGATGTTTTCGCTGACAGCCTTATTTATTTCATCAACTTTAACGGCCAGGCCGTACATTTTTCTGATTAAATCAATTGGCACCATTCCGGGACGGAATCCCTTGATATTGGCCTTTTTACGATAGTCTTTGAGGACTTTCTCAACATTATCCTGATAATCTGCTTTTTCGATCTTCACTGTCAGGAGTGCATTCAGGTCATCGATGTTTTCTCTTGTAATATTCATGTTTCTTGTTTTGATTGTATTTAAAAAAACCGCCAAAACACATTATTGCTGAGGTTATGGGCGGTTTTTATGATTGTGCGGATGAAGGGACTCGAACCCCCACGTCATTAAGACACAAGATCCTAAGTCTTGCTCGGCTACCAATTACGACACATCCGCGTAAAACCGGTGCAAAAGTACAGAAAATTATTATTTTAACAAAGAGTCGAAGCTACCTGCGGAGCTCAAAGTTCTTTCCGAGATACACCTTTCTCACATATTCGTCTTCTGCAAGTTGGGAAGAGGTCCCTGACATAAGTATCTTTCCTTCAAAAAGAAGGTAAGCGCGATCGGTGATCGTAAGAGTTTCGTGGACGTTATGATCTGTTATAAGAATCCCGATGTTTTTGTTCTTCAGATGGGATACTATGCTCTGGATATCTTCGACAGCAATAGGGTCAACCCCGGCAAATGGTTCATCGAGAAGGATGAAATTCGGTTTCAGGGCAAGCGCCCTTGCTATTTCAGTTCTTCTTCTCTCTCCTCCAGAAAGCTGGATCCCCTTGCTTTTCCTGATCTTCTGAAGCCCGAATTCAT
>JAPLDY010000169.1 GCA_026391595.1 Bacteroidia bacterium | reverse complement strand
TCATAAATTAATTTCCGGTAAACTCCTTTATTATTCTCAATGTCTCGCCGGTATCCTCTATTTCAAAAAGATGAGGCCGTGTATCACCATTATAAGGTGAGTGCAGGATCATCATCAGCTTTCCCTCGAATGTTTTAAACAACATTCCGTGTCCGCCGTTTGCCGAATAAACAGCTTCTTCCTGCTGACGCCACGGTCCTGCAAGCTTTCCTGAATCTGAAATGGCAATACCAAGGGCGTTTCCTTTTTTGCCTCCACTGGTCCAGATCATATAAAGCCTCCCTGTTTTCCCCATGTAAAGATATGGCCCGTCAGTGACATAACATCCATAAGTGCCGCTGATCTGTCCCCAGGGAGCCTGGCTTCCATGGAAAAGATTTTTAGGCTCACCAACAATTTCAGACAGATCATCTTTCAGCTGTACATATCCAACAGCGCCATCAGATATCTGCACCCATTCGTGACAATAAACCAGATAAGGAATTCCATCTTCAACCCAGAGAGTGCCGTCAAGCGTCATCATGTCCGCTGGAAGAGTTGAATGTTTTTGAAACGCAGTGAATGGCCCCGTGGGAGAATCAGATACAAGCACCTGTGATCCGCGGGTGACTCGCGGAAGCCAGTTGCGCCATTGTTCTGCAAACTGATTACGACTGTCGAAGGTGAGGAACAGATAATATTTCCCTTTATAATAATGCATCTCAGGAGCCCAGATGCTGACAATAGGAATTTCACCCCATACATCCTGAGGTGCAGTGTAAATCATCTGGGGGCCGGTCCAGTTCACAAGATCCTTGCTGGTATATGCACGCACACCTCTTCCTCCCGGGCCTACAATGTAATAAGTTTGAGATGCCGGATCCGGAAGGACACACATGTCGCGCCACCGGATCTCTGAAAATTTAAATGTACCGACCTGTGGAGCCAGTCTCTGGTTCTGTCCCAGGACACCTGTTGTTGTGAGAACAGCAATAAATAAAAGTTGCAATGATTTTTTCATCTTATAGCTCTATTGAAGGCCAGCCGTCGCTGTCCCATTTCATTTCCCTGATTATCAATTTAGAACGACCATTGTCTAGTTTGTCGTAACCATGCATGATCATATATGATATACCATCGAAATTATAGTGTGCTGAATGTCCAGCCGCCGCCCAATAATCGTTTCCCTGCGCCATAAGAGCTCCACCTCCGTTGCTGAGAGACTTCCCTTCCCTGTCGACATAAGGACCCACTATATTCTGAGAACGACCGACAAGAACTTTATATGTGCTTTTCAAACCTCTGCAGCAATAATCTACAGATATAAAAAGGTAAAAATATTGTCCTCTCTTGTAGATAAAAGGAGCTTCAACAGGGCCATCTCCCGGGTCGGTATCGTCAAGTTCAAAAGTTCTCGGCCGACGGGCAATAGTGTACCACACTTCAGGTTTTGCAATGGAAAACAAATCGGGAGCAAGCTTCACAAGTTTTATCCCTCCCCAAAAGGAGCCAAATGCAAGCCATCCCTGCTGTCCATCCATGATAAGGTTCGCATCGATGGCATTCCAGAAGTCACGGTTGGGAACAGACTGAACTACCAGTCCATGATCGATCCATTTATAATCGGCATCAGCAGGATAAAGTGTCTTGTTTGTGGCAACGCCTATCACTGAAGTATTTTTGCCAAAAGCCGAAAAAGAATAGTATAGATAATAAGTTCCATTGACAAGCTGAATATCGGGAGCCCAGTATCCTCCGCCCCTGAATCCTGGAATCATGTCTGCCGTTATCCATTCAGGAGTCTTTTCAAATACGCGGGGTCCTCTTTTCCAGTTTTTCATATCTGTACTGTAAGCGGTTCCCCCGCCTGTTGTAAAGAGATAATAGACAGAATCCTGCTTTATCATTACCGGATCATGTGCCGGCCAGAGGTTTGCATTAGGGTTATTGACATTTGCCTGTTGCTGCTGAGGCTGCTGGTTTTGCGCAGAAACGAGCGTACATAAAACCAGGATAACCGGCATAAGTACTTTTCTTTTCATGGATAGCGTTGGACTTCTTGGTTTACCTCAAAAATAACATTTCATTGTTAAATTTAAACATCAGTCTCCCTTTGTTATTGTAATTGGCAGATTATTATAAATTTGATGAAAATAGCAATTATAGGGATTATAGATAATAGTTACCGACAAATTTGCCTGATGGATCTGAAAACCAATAAAACTTACCAGCTTCTGTTTGCCGCTCTTACGGTGATGATCCTGGTAATTATCACATTCCGCGGATCGTTAAAGAATAGTTTTGTCGATTGGGATGATTACGGCTATGTTGTTGATAATGAACTTGTCAGAAATCATGATGACAATTATGTGAAAAATATTTTTACCTCTCCGGTACTGCTTAACTATCATCCGGTGACCATATTTAGCTTAAGGCTGAACAATAATGAATGCAAATCATGCCCTGAGGGAATTTCACCCAGGCCGTTTATACAGGGTAATATTATTTTGCATATCCTGAATTCTTTGCTTGTTCTGATTCTTATATTTCTGATCACCGACCATAATATTATTGCTTCACTTCTTGTCGCCATTCTGTTTGGAGTGCATCCCATGCACGTCGAATCCGTGTCATGGATATCAGAACGGAAAGATGTATTATATAGTTTTTTCTTTTTAGGAGGATTAATATTATATCTGATTTTTAAGAAGAGAGCCAGGGGCGGATATTTATGGCTGGTATTTTCCTTTGTTTTGTTTGTCTTATCCTGCCTGTCAAAGGCAACAGCTGTTGTCTTTCCGGTTGTCCTGATCCTGTTCAATTTCTGGATAGACAATACTGAAGGTAAACCTGTTGTGAAATCTGTTAAAAATGCAGTTTCATATAAAAATCTGCTGATACTGGCCCCGTTTTTCATTGTTTCGGTTTTCTTTGGCCTGATGGCATACAGGATCCAGAATAATGAGAATTTTCCGGGAATACTCAATCTCAGCAAAAATGCGGCAGATGTTGTAAACACAATTCAGCCGTTTTCCATATTACAAAGATTCCAGGTAGCCGGATATGGATTCATAATGTATATTTTTAAATTCTTTGTGCCCATCAACCTGATGGCTTTTTATCCTTACCCTGAGCTTAAAGAATTTTCAGGAGGATCTTTTCCTGTCATCCTCTGGGGAGCACTGGCAGTAACTATATTAATTGCTGCAGTATCAATATGGTCGTTGAAAAAAACAAAACTTTATGCATTCGGTATCGGTTTCTTTTTCATTACAATTGCGCTGGTGCTTCAGTTTGTTTCGGTAGGGAATGCTATAATGGCGAACAGATATTCCTATTTGCCCTATATCGGTCTTTCTTTGATTCCGGCACTGCTGATAACCGGCAGCAGCAGGAGGACGAAAAATATTATGCTTGCCATTTCCGGGTGTTTTGTTATTCTGCTCATGTTCATGTCTGCACACCAGGTAAAAACATGGAAAAATACCGAAACACTTTGGACAAATGTCATAAATAAACACCCCGATCTTGAACTTGCAAGAAGGGCGAGAGGCAAATATTACAGTAAAATGTCGGAATTGGCAAAAAGCAAGAGAGAAAAGGAAGTACTTGAGGAGAAAGCATTTTCAGATTTTACTGTGGCAGTTAAACAAGGGACGAAAAGTTCGGACGTTTTTGAAGGTTCTGCACTCATATTTGATTCACGTGGCGAAATTGAAAAAGCTCTCATTTTCATTAACCAGGCGATCTCGATGAATCCTGAAAAGGGGGGCGCGTATTATAACCGGGCTATGATTTTCGATAAGCTTAACGAAAAAGAAAAAGCAGTAGGGGATTATTCAAGAGCCCTCGAACTTGATCAGTCACTTGAATTAAAAATCCTTAGCAACAGAGCAGTCCTTTATCTTGAAACAGGGAAATACAACGAAGCGAAAGGTGATCTTGACAGACTGATTTCAATTGACAGCCGCAACTTCATGTATTATTACAACAGGGCATATACAAGGCTTAAGCTTGGCGACATTGAAGGTGCGATCAGCGATTATCGCAAGGCAATTCAGCTGAATCCTGACGATCAAACCGCAAAGAAACAACTTCAGGTTCTTATTGACAGCCGGAATCATTGATTTGAGGATAATTTAATATTATTTACCTCAGGACCGGATTAAATTAATGTGTACATTTCCAATAGAAAACAAACATATCATTAATAGTAATATTATGGTTAAGAACGGACTTGTTCTACTGGCTGTCTCCTGGCTATTCCTAATATCATGTACTCAAAGCAGGATTAAAACAGAAATTAAAGTGCAGCTTTCGGAAGCTGAATACATTTATGCCCTGGTCAATGATACCCGCGACTCGTTATTTCTTTCAGCATATAATTATGCTAAGAAGATATATGATCCGGGCAAAGATGAATTCATAGACCTTTTTGCAAATAGATTTATGGAAACAGACTCCAATAACAGGTTGGCAATTGTTTTCTGCACAGTTGAGCTAAAAGACAAGATAAACTTTAACACGACCAATCAGGAAGCAATCGCGATAATCAGGGAAGAAATAAAAAACGCAATTGATATTACAATCCTAGTATTAAATGGAAGGATTGCATCTGCCTGTAAAACAACTTCATTCCCCGGCAGGATTTTCGACATGCCAAATGTTGATGTAAATGCATTGCCCGGAAGGAACAGTTATTTGTTTACAGTGAACAGAAAAGCAGATAAAACAAGGATAACCAAATTGCTGGAATCGGCAGGGAATTTTGGTGTATGGGAGACATTTTTCACCGAGGAGATTCAGTATAACCTTTTGACAGAAAGCGATTCGATTAACGATAACCAACTCTTAAGCATGCGCAAGCCATCATTTTTAACATATAGCACCGGAAAAACAAATAACTGTCTAGGTGTCGCTTCTCTGCAGGATACAACCAAAGTCAATGATTATTTTTCCAGGCCGGACGTTAAGGCTTATTTCCCAAGAAGCCTGAAGACTGCCTGGGGAATTAATCCGAAGAACCCTGAACGGGATTCTTTAAACCTGACAGCAATTAAAATATCAACAAGAGACGATTCTGCTCCAATAAACAACATGTACATTAATAAAGTCAGTGTAAATAAATCAAAAGCGGGAGCAGGGCTAAGGATTAAAATGACAGATTACGCCAAAAGGATCCTTTCAAGGGTGACCCGGGATAATATTGGCAGAGAGATGGCTGTTATGATTGACAATCTGGTATATTATAATCTGGACGTAACCCGGGAGATAAACGGAGGCGTATTGACAATTCCGGGCAAATATACACCTGAAGAGGCAGAAGACCAGGCAATCCTCCTTAATTCAGTGGCAATACCGGAAAATTCGGTGAAAGTAATATCCATTAATTAAGAATCCGGGTTATGAATTACAAACCTGTTTCTCAGTGTTCCATAATCCGGATCAAAACAATTTTGTATATTCTGATCCTGAGTCTTCTTCCGGCCCGTTCTTTATTTTCTCAAACCGAAGTAATGGCATGGAGCAACATTACCGGGATAAGAGTTGAGGGCCAGCTGATGGGATTTGAGTCAAGCCTGAGAGTAGTCGGAAAAGAGTGGACCAAGATCAATGCCACAGGAAGGGAAAAACAGCAATCCCGTTACGCCAGGGTAGGGGAGACACAAACAGTAAATACCGGTTTCAGCGGGTTCAAATTTTTACAGACGGTTAAAGAAAACGGCACCGGGAGCTCAATAGTTTCTATAACTGCCACGGCAGAAAAGGATACCGTAATCAGCGGAGTCTATTTTTGCATCGAGATCCCGGCAAAATATTATTCAAATGCCACTCTTCGTACGAATGGATCCTCAGGAAAGCAGAATCTTTCCGAAAAAGTATCCACTCCCGGGAAAATAAAAAGTCTGACGGCAAGAAGCATCCTCGTTGAATCGGAAAAACAACAGCTGGCGCTCTCTTTTAATGTTTCATCTCCAGTCATTATCAGGAAAGAAAATTCCGGCTATCAGCTTTATATCCGGATCATGGGGCCGGATATTAAAAACGGACAGGAAGCTCAAAAAACAATAATAATAAAAGCAACCGGCCAAATCGACAGATCTCCGATAGAAATAACAGTTGACACAAAAAACCCGGGTCGCAGGTTCGATGGATTCGGGGGTAATTTCCGGCTGCAGAATCCGAAAGCCGACCCGCTGGTAATCCAGTATTGTCTTGACAATATGCGAGTTGCATGGGGCCGCGTTGAAATGCCATGGGCAATGTGGCAAGCCGACGAAAACACTGATCCTGTTGAGGCGGCAAAAGCGGGAAAACTAAATCAGCATGTAACTGAATCAATGCTGATGGCCCAGAAGCTGGCAAAGATCGGGATGCCTGTAATAATCAGCGACTGGACAGCTCCGGCCTGGGCTGTTAAAAATGATCAGCAGGAGCAGGGACGATCCCAGAGAGGCACTCCGCTGAATCAGGATAAAATTGAAAAGATCTATAAATCAATTGGAGATTACATTGTTTACCTTAAGCAGAATTATGGTGTTGAGCCGATGGCGTTTTCGTTCAACGAATCCGATCTGGGGATCAACGTGCGTCAGACAGGAAAAGAACATGCCGATTTTATAAAAGGATTTGGTGCTCATATGGCTTCCCGCGGACTGGCAACAAAACTTCTGCTGGGAGACAACTCAGACGCCACTACCTTCGATTTTATTATTCCTGCCCTGAATGATCCTGAAACACATAAGTACATCGAAGCGGTATCATTTCACTCATGGCGCGGGTGCGACGACGAAACACTCAAAAAGTGGTCGGGCGCAGCAAAGCAGCTGAACCTTCCTCTTATTGTAGCAGAGGGAAGCACCGATGCTGCTGCCTGGAAATACCCGGAAATATTTTATGAGCAGACTTTTGCGCTGTATGAAATCAATCTTTACATACGCATATGTTCAATATGTCAGCCAATCTCTATTCTTCAGTGGCAGTTGACGTCAGATTACTCTGTTCTTAAAGGAGAAGGCATCTTCAGAACCCAGGGACCACTGACACCCACCAGACGATTCTGGAATCTGAAGCAGCTTGCCTCAACACCGGAAGGTGCGTTTGCCCTTCCTGGTACCTGCAATAAGGAAGAGGTGAATTGTGCAATATTCGGGAATATAGCCAGAAACAAATATGCGGTGCATATAGTAAATAATGGAGCAGAAAGACCTGCCGAAATCAAAGGCTTGCCGGCGGATGCAGGGGTAATGGAAATATATGTTACCGATTCGGAAAGGGGTATGGAAAAAACAGGAGAAATTAAGATTTCCGATGGAGTTTTCAGGCTTAATCTGCCTCCGGCCGCAATGATAAGCCTTATAAGTAAAAATTATTAACCTGTTAAAATTTCTCAATGACGTTAGGAGCTGCAGACCAATAAAACATATTTTGAACAATTTGGCTGAAGAACTTACTTTTATAAAATAAAGTGAAAAATGTCACATCAGGAGGCATCAAAAAAATCGATAACATTTGCCTTGCTGGCAAATATCGGAATAGCAATTACGAAAACAATTGCAGCTATTATAACCGGTTCCGGGGCGATGATGGCTGAATCAATTCACTCATTTGCTGATTGCAGCAATCAGGGGCTGCTTTTTCTGGGCCTGAATGCCTCGAAGAAGAAGCCTGACACAGAACACCCACTGGGTTACGGAAAAGAAATCTATTTCTGGTCTTTCATTGTAGCACTGATCTTGTTCAGCATGGGAGGTCTGTTCTCTATATATGAAGGGATTCATAAGATTAGTGTCCACGAGGGACTGAAAATTCCGATTGTAGCTATAATTGTTTTGTCTGTCAGTATGATTTTTGAAGGAGCCTCTCTTTACGGCTGTCTTATACAGATCAACAAATTAAGACATGGCGAAAACCTTTGGACATGGTACAGAAACAGCCGCAAGAGTGAACTGATTGTGATTTTAGGTGAAGACACCGCGGCTTTAATAGGTCTTTCTTTTGCACTTATTGCTATTATTCTCTCAGTTATAACCGGGAATCCTGTTTTTGATGCGATCGGGAGCATCGGGATTGGTGTATTGCTGGTCATTGTTTCATTTTTTCTGGCCGTGAAAATTAAAAGTCTGTTGATAGGACAAAGCACTGATGATGAAACCAGCCTCAAAATAAAAACATTTCTGGAAGCCCGGCCGGAAATTGATCAGGTACTTAATCTGATCACTTTTCAATTAGGGCCCAATATAATGATTGCCGTAAAAGCGAAAATGAAGGATACTGATTCTGTGGAACAATTGATTAAAAACATAAATAATTGTGAATCAGAATTAAAAAAACAAAATCCGGATATTCAATGGGTATTCTTCGAACCGGATATTAAGGCATAACCGACAACATATCATATTAATTATAAACTCCAAAAGCCCGGTCCCTGACAAAATCATTCATTTGCTGTTGTATATCCCTGTTTAATGAAGGATTATGTTGCCGTGCGATTTTATCCAGTACCCGGATCAGAATGTCAATATCCTCTTTACTCGAACTCTGAAAACGCCTCTGTAATTTCTTTGTTCATTGAAACAGGCATATTACCTCTTGTATTTAATAAAGGTATTATTATCAAGCTCTCTGAATGCCTCATCTAATTCTTCCTCCGTATTCATAACAATAGGTCCGCCCCAGGCAACCGGCTCCTTAAGCGGCCTGGCGGCTATGAGAAAAAACCTGGCGCCTTCAGATCCGGCCTTAACCAATATTTCATCGTGGTCAGAATTACTTGATGTTGAAGCTGACATCAGGATTGCACAGGCATTTTTTTCAAAATTAGCCAGTGTATCATCGGTAGCCAAAGTGCCTTCAATCAGATATAGGAATAAAGTTTGATCGTTTGGCGTTTCCCGGTAACTCCAGACGATATTGGGCTCCAGCGATATATCCAGGTACTGAACTTTTACATATTCTCCCTTTACTGCTCCAAGGTTGTCGCGGTAGTTACCGGACAAGACACGGACAGTCGCTCCCAGTTCCTGTACTACTGAAACATCTTCCTGTTTAATATCACGATAGGCAGGCTGTGTCATTTTATCCTTTTTTGGAAGATTGACCCAAAGCTGGCAGCCAAGCAATCTTTCAGAAGCCTGAGGCATTTCCTGGTGAATGATCCCCGATCCGGCTGTCATCCATTGACATTGAAGATCACGTATAACTCCATTATTTCCAAGACTATCGCCATGTTCTATTTCTCCCTGTAACAGATAGGTAACCGTTTCAATTCCGCGGTGAGGATGCCGTGGGAATCCCCGGATATAATCTTCAGGATTGGTTGAATCAAAACCATCCAGCATTAAAAAAGGATCAAAATCCTTCACGGTCTTCAATCCCAGAACTCTCCGCAAATGGACGCCGGCGCCATCAATTGCGTTTTGTCCTCTCACAATCTGTGTACAGTTTCTTTTTGACATAGTTCCTCCGTTTCTTCATTTGCAAATTAAAGATATTCTTTGGAAATTTGACTCTGATGCATTTAATTCCATCAGCAGCCAGACGCTTCCAAAAAGATAAAAATGAAAAATACATTTATTTTTCCAGCTATTCTGCTCATTTTGGCAGGATCAGTAAACTTATTAGCACAGAACAAGCTCTTTACAGCCAGTGATTACCTCAACAGGGAGCTTTATCCCAAGACTATAACAGGCATCTCCTGGCGCGGAGATATGGATGTATTTACTTATATCGACAGGAACTGCCTCATTCAGAAAAGCGCTGACAACCCGGAAAAGGCAGACACAATTCTTTCGCTTTTTACCCTGAATTCAAAACTGAAAAACCTTAAACAGAATGAACTCAGGCAATTCCCGGCAGTGATATGGATGGACAATAACCGGTTTTATTTCAAGGATCAGAACAGGATTTTTTTATTTGACTTCGCAGCATCCACACTGGTTAAAGCTAATGAATTCGACAGCAAGGGAGAGAACATAGCAATTGATGAAAATAAACTGCATGTGGCCTATACTGTAGACAACAACCTTTTTGTAGTAATTAATGGCGAAACTATACAGGTCACTGATGAGCCTAACAAGGCCATAGTTTACGGACAGATCCCCTCCAGAAATGAATTTGGCATAGATGCCGGATTGTTTTGGTCGCCTGACGGGGAATTACTTGCTTTTTACAAAACCGATCAGAGCGAAGTAACAGATTATCCATTGGTTGATATTTTCAACCGGATTGCAAAGACTTCACCCATTAAGTACCCGATGGCAGGCATGAAAAGCCAGAAGATTGAACTGGGAGTATTTAATCCTGTCCTGAATGAAATAGTATATCTTCAGACAGCCGGCCCTGAAAACCAATATCTGACTTCAGTAACCTGGGATCCTTCGGGCAGGTATATCTTTGCAGGGATCCTGAACCGCGACCAGGATCATTTTATGATGAACAAATATGAATCCAATACCGGGAAATTTGTCAAAACCCTGTTTGAAGAGAAAAACGACAGGTATGTTGAGCCAATGCATGGTTTGTATTTCCTTGAAACCGATCCATCAAAATTTATCTGGCAAAGCCGCCGTGACGGCTGGAATCATCTTTATCTTTATGATACTGAAGGGACCATGATAAAACAGGTCACCCGTGGCGAATGGGAAGTCATCAAACTTCTTAATATCGATCCACAGGGCAATTCGGTTTTTTACGAATCGACCAGAGAGAGTCCCATTGAAGAACACCTGTATTTAACCGAACTCAAATCCGGAAAAACAGAAAGGATGACTTCTGGCGAAGGGACACACAGCATCATCGCAGCAAAGAGCATGCATTATTTTATTGATGTTTTCAGCAGCACGCAGATGGCCCGGGCCTATTATCTCCTCAACATGAAAGGTACAAAGCTTGCCGTGCTGAAGGAGGATGTAAACCCATACAAGGACTATAAAACAGGCGAAATGTCGATTTTCACCATAAAAGCAGACGATGGCCTCACCGACCTTTATTGTCGTCTTATAAAACCTGTAGATTTTGATCCTTCAAAAAAATACCCGGCACTGATTTATGTTTATGGAGGGCCCCATAGTCAGCTGATTAATAATTCATGGACCGGAGGTGCAGGATTTTTTCTGAATTACATGGCACAGCAGGGCTATGTGGTTTTCACGCTCGATAACCATGGCTCATCCAACAGGGGATTTGAGTTTGAAAGTATTATTCACCGGCAGCTTGGAGATAAAGAGATAGCCGACCAGATGGCCGGGGTCAGGTATATTAAATCACTTGATTATGTTGATGCCGGCAGGATTGGGCTTAATGGCTGGAGCTATGGCGGCTTTATGACCATATCGCTTATGCTGCGCAATCCGGGTGTTTTCAAAGTTGCCTGTGCGGGTGGTCCTGTTATTGATTGGAAATGGTATGAGGTAATGTATGGTGAGCGCTACATGGACACTCCCATGAAAAACCCTGAAGGATATAAAAGAGCCTCGTTGCTAAATTATGTCGGCAATCTGAACGGAAAACTATTGATTATTCACGGAACCAACGACAACACGGTTGTATGGCAAAACAGTCTGTCGTTTCTGGATGAATGTATCAAACAGGGCAAGCAAGTTGATTATTTTGTATATCCCGGCGCGGAACACAATATGGCTGGTAAAGCCAGGGTACATCTTTATGAGAAGATGTCGGGTTATTTCAATGATTATTTGAAGTAAAAAATAAAACGGTGAATATTATGAATCACGGGATAACTAAAAGCTCTAATTTCTATTCCGGTTCATTAATTTTTATTCTTGTTTCAATATTAGTAAACACTTCCTGCGGATTTTCTCAGGTTATCAGTAATAAGCAAAGGATTTCTTTTATCAGCGACATTCAGACCCCGTTGCCGACAGAGAAAATTATTTTAAAACCATATAAAAACGAAGAGGCAAGGGATAGCTTATTTTCAGATATCATTTTTCAGCACCCGAAGAATATATTCTTGCTTGGCGACCTGGTTTCCAGAGGTTCAAACAACAAAGCCTGGGAGCCATTAGATGCTTTTCTAAATTGTCTTAATAAAATAAATTCAAATGTTTATTCCATCCCGGGGAATCATGAATACATGGGTGGCCCATCAATTGGCATACAAATATTCAAGGACTATTTTCCCGAGAAATGGCTATATGGATATACTGTTAATATTGATTCAATAGCTGTTGTAATGATGAACTCAAATTTTAATAGACTCAGTGAAAATCAGTTATCCAGTCAAGAAATATGGTATAAATCAGAAATGAATTCTCTCGATGCCGATCCGGCAATAAAAGCAATTATTGTTTGTACACATCATGCACCTTACAGCAACAGTAAAATAGTTGGTTCATCCGGGCCGGTTGCAGATTTAATTGTTCCGGTATTTGAAAAATCACAGAAGGCTATCCTTTTCATTAGCGGGCATTCTCATAATCTTGAATATTTCTGCGATAGTATCGGGAAGCATTTTCTTATTATCGGCGGTGGCGGTGGAATAGAACAGCCTTTGGTTCCGGTAAATAAGCGCATTTATGCCGATTTGATCGACCAGGAGAGAAAGCCATTATATTTTTACCTGGTCATTGAAAAAGAAAAAAATTCTCTGAAATTAATTGCGAGAGGATTTAAAAAAGATTTCAGATTTTATGATCTGGATATTGGGAAAATACCATTTAATTAAAACCCTCCTGCACTAAAACTTCGCGGGGAAAGGGAGAGCCCGGCAAGTAAAAAACATCCATGTTTTATAAGTTTTTGCCTTTTAAATAAGCAATTTCAAGATACTTTTTACGTGTGTCATTATCCACTGCGAGTATAGAATGGAAGTAGATATGGTCGACAGTTTTAATTCCGGGGTATTTCAGGCTCCAGTTATCAATAATTTTTTCCATGGACTCTTTGAATCCCTTTTCCCGGTAAACTATTTCATTGAAGAAAGTGGGATGCATTATTATTGCTTTCTTAATTTTCAATAAAGGAATTCTGCCATCAGGATCACCATGCCATCCGCTTTCATTCAATCTGTAAGCAAATCCATAAGAAAAAACCCGTTCCATCCACCCCTTCATTATCGCGGGAAAGTGCATCCAGATCACCTGTGTTATGAATACGAGCACATCCGCCTCTGATACTTTCTTTTGCTGTACCAGCACATCCCTGGGCTTTTGAGAACTTATAAGCTCACGCAGATCATCATCACTCTTGTTCTTAATATACAATTTTGCAACCAACCTTCTTACGGGCCCCCCCGCAAGTTCGATTATCATCTTCCTCATGTCCATTTGCCTGAAAAGCCATTCAGGCAGATCTTTATCTACAAAAAAAGCAGAATCCTTATCCTGCAGCACCGGATTGAACTTTATTTTATACAAATCGACAATTTCATATTGATGTCCTGCATCCCGGAGACCTCTTACAAAATTGTCAAGAATGGCATGAGTAAAAGACATTGGATTTGGATGGGCATAAACGATTAATACTTTCATGGTTGTAGTGTTAAAAAGTTATATTATTCTTTACAAAAAGTAATTTAATTGACAACCTGATGCCAGAAAAAACCAGGGATCTGAGTGATATTTCATTATGCAATTTAAACCATATTCAAACCAAAGTCAAGTTATTTTAGATTCGTGAGATGGTAATATTTATCAAAGAAAGTCCAGAAAGATTTTTAAAGGGCTTTTCATGAAAGATCAACAGCACCAGCAGTGGAGAAACAAAATAGGATCTTTGGGAGAATGTTCTAAATAAACGACAAATTTAAACATAGTTGTTTTTATCTTAATCAAGTAGTAAATTTGATTTAGTAAAAAAGCCAATCCCTTTTGTAGTTCAGAATGAAGTTTTCCGGTTTCTATAAAAATTTTCAATGATCCTCTTCAATATGAATAAATTGAACAACCAATCCCAAAGGAATAATTAACAAAAAAATGACAGATACAACATCACTAATGGGCAATGGAAGCCCCGCACCAGTCTCCCCCGTTCTGAGTTATAAAACAAAAAGTATGTATCGCCGTCGCGGCCTGTCCAACTTGCTGAAAATGGGCCATTGTGCTCCGGCAGTCATGCAGACTATTCTGGATCTGGGGAATACTAAAGAAGAATGGCTTGTCAGGATGACTGCCGGACTGCCTGGTGGAATAGGCAATACCGGATTCGAATGTGGAGGGATTACGTCCCCTCTTATTCAGTTGGGGCTGAAGTATGGTCTCAGTGCAAAGCATGACGAACTGCCCACGGTCATCTATGCGGGCCATGACTATGACCAGCAATTTCGGAAGTGCAACAACGCACTCTTGTGCAAGGAAATCCTTGGCGACCGACGAGTCCCGCTGCCATGCATAAAGGTCGTCCGTCATGCTCCGGAGCTTTACAGACAAACCGACGGCAAAGACAACACCGGAGCTATTTCAGGTGAGACCAGGGAAGCCTTTGGCCTTTTGTATTCTCATCTGTCCTGCAGTGGTTTTCACTGTGCCCATGCCGTCCTGAAACATTTAGACAACACTATTCCAGTAACCCGGGAACTACTGGACGGAACAAGTGGTTTTATCGGCGGAACGGTGTTCAAAGGCCTAACCTGCAGTGCCTTTACTGCCGGCGTGATGGCTGTCGGCCTGAAACTAGGTGAGATTGAAGACAGTTACCTTCGGGTCGTCAGGATGTTAGCGACAATGATCGTTGGTGGTAATGCTCTAGCCGACCATATGAACAAGTTCAACAGGACCATGAACATCGGCAACAGGATGTCGAAGTGGTTCACGAAAGAGTTCAGAAGCACCTTATGCCGTGAAGTCACACAATGCGACTTTTCTTCTTTAGGAGATGTACAATTGTATATAGATAAGGATTCTGTAGCCACTTGTAAGATTATAGCGGAAAAAGTGGCCAGGCAGGCTGAAATGATCATTAAACAGAAAGGAACTGGCTTCTGAAATGGGAGTCATGTATCCTTTCTTTTCTCATATTGAAGCTTTAATGAAAATGAAAACTCTGTCCACGCCTTGCTTTTATATTGATTCCCTGCCCAATATATCAAATACTGATTGCAGGGAACTGCTTCGGTGTATTGAAATCAGTGCGACTGCATCAGATATTTTCGTATGGTTAAAACAGCTGCGCATTGCTCCTTACAGTTATGATTTTATTGACAACAGCTGCAGAAAATCACCTGATTATATCATTGAAAACCTGCCACCGCTGAAAGTCAGCACACACTACCTGCTATCTTTTCATATAATTGAATTTATGGAAAATTCTTTTATAGCGTGTCGTTTCTGTGAACCAATTAATCGACCGCTTAATTTTTATATGAAGGATCTGTTTATTGAATACAGGATTGAAGAACAAGGAACTAAAGCTAAATTATGGTGTAAGATAAAAGGCTATTATAATTACGATATATCTTCAAAAGGATTCTTTTTTATTTTTTCTATTCTTAATAAAATAATGATGACAAGGCAACTAAAAAACATTAAAAAGTTATCAGAGCTGTTAAATGCCAGAAAAGTTGTAACAAGAATCCATGATTTAAAAAATTATCATTCTGAATACGGAATACACTGGTGGTTCTTTTGCCGTCATCATAATTGTAAAGGATTATTAACATAAATTATCTGCCTGTCGATAAAATAAAAAATAGACCGCAGACGACTTTACGAAAAAATTCTTATCGCTCTTTTAAAATATAAGATTAATCGTACCATAATAAACAAACCGACATTAGAAACAAATGAATATACAAACAGATAAGTTTCTGGAAAATTTCAACGTTATTGATTTTCACAAAGTCAGGGATCATCCAAATATACTGATAGCAGCAAATTTTTGGGAAGAAGAGAGATTTCGTGCCGCTAAGATCTGTTATAAATTCATGCGAATGATTGATGATCTGATCGATGACCATAAAACAAAAAACAAATTCATTACAGCTAATGAGAAAAAGATCTTTGAAACCAATATTAATGATTGGTTAAAAAGGATAATTACTCCAAAAGAATGTGATCCTCTTCAGCAGGAGCTGAAAGAAGCTATTGATAAATTTAAAATCCCTTTATGGCCGATGGAATCATTTGCCAAATCGATGATTTATGATATTCAATCCGTGATTTTCAAAAAGATCAAATTAATAATCTTAATTACTTTGCAGACGAACTGATTAATAAATATGGCCTAAGAAGAGAAAACCTGCATGAATTTGCTGAAGGAACTCCGGTGAATGAAAAATTCCGAAATCTTATTAGACATTATTACACGTTGGCCGATGAATTCCGGATGAAAACATATAATGTTCTTCATAAAATCAAACCGTTACTTGAACCCAGATACAAGCTAAGCCTCGAGATCATTTTTAGCCTCTATCTTATGACCTTTGAACGGATAGACTGTGAAAACGGCAAATTCACAACTGAAGAGCTATGTCCTGCACCAGATGAGATAAAAGAAAGAGTTTGTTACCTTTAGCAGACATATAAACTAATTAGCGATAATTAATTTTTCAGACATCATCTAATGACGAAATATAATTCAATTATAAGTTTTGTTGTTTTGGGATTATTTCTCTTTATTTCAGGTTGCAGGGAAATTGATCCTGAATCATACCTGAGACATGATAATGCAAGTAAATTAGATATCCCAATATCTGGAAGTTTGCAAAATCCGGCATTCTCCCCGAACGGAAACGCAATTGTCTTTACAAGATTTAGAAATGGATATAATCAAGAACCGGCAGATATTTTTATTTTTCATTTAGCAGAAAACAGGGTTGACACATTAGTAATGGATGGAAGTGCAAATGTTAACCTTCCGGGCTCAAGCTGGAATTCAATAAATGAAAGCATAGTATTTTCATCTTCAAGAGATCCGCATGATGAGATATTTATAATAGACGATAATGGGAAACCAGGTGACGAGCAACAAATAACTGACAGATCAGATTATATGGCATATGAGCCGACATTCTCGCCAGACGGACAATGGATAGTTTTTGAATCTCATCCTGTTGATGTTGAAAAACAAGGCGTGATTATGAAACTTAAAATAGATACTAGCATAACCTATCAGGCATTAACAAATGCAAATGATGATTGCTGATTTGGAATTTGCCAATATTTATAAAGTCTTAATTGAGGGTGGGAGCCCGGAAAGATTGACAAATTATGAAGGATATGATGGAGCCCCCTCTGTTTCATCAGACGGAAACAAACTTGTATTTGAATCTTATGGAGGAGACCCCGATGATTCTGACGGAACATGTATATGGATTACGGAACTTAAAAATTAACTATTGCCAACATGGACAATAAGTAATAAACCTGTTATCTTTTTTGTGGTTCAATCATGTCGCCGCATAATCCGATATAAGATGAAACTTTCGTAGGCGGAGGAATATTTCCAATTCATTTTTTCGGTTAAAAACACCCCATTTTTATTCAACCCCCGGAACCTCAACTGGCACCAGATTCTTATGAGAGGTTTGTTGCAATGTATTTTTAAAAGTGAAAATTATATCTTAGGTTTATGTAAAATTTCTTCAATTTATTTTGCAGTTGGACATATGGAAATACAGAACGAGGATAAATTCATTAAAGGAGTCGAAGGCTTAATCAATCCTATGGAAGTCAGTAATCTCCTTTTCTTCCAGAAACTTAAAAGATTGTTGCCTCCGTTAATTATGAAGCGCTTACTGTACAGGGCTTCAAAAAAAACTCCCTATATAGGTTTCGTGATTGATCCATATAGTCTGTTTCTGTTCTTCAGGCTCAGTAATATTGAATATGCAAAATCATTGCTGCCAGATCGTTATGAGCTTGCAAAGACGAAATTGTTTACCGATGACGAACCGGATTACTACATGGGAATTGGTAATCTCAATACACGTGGGAGTACTTTTTGGGGTATAAGGCAAGAGGCTTACCTAATTGCAACAGATAAAAAAACCGGATTATTATCTTTCATTTTCATTGATATATTAAGCAATACCATTATTGCCCTGCCAACCAAAGGTATTGCTGATCCAAACTGTAAAAGGGCTATTTTCACAACGAGTTCAAAGGGAGAAGTCATTCTGGATATTCAGGAAGACACGACAAACAGAAAGCTATTGTTAACAGGCAGCATAAAAAGGGGGAAGATGCGAAGACTAGATGAAAGGCTTTGGCTCATGGGGAATACATCAATAGGTCACTCCAAAAAGTATGCAAATGTTGATGATAATCCTTTTGCCGTGATATTTGATCCGGCCGAAGTTTTTGAAGCCCTGGATATTCCACCAGAGGATATTCGCATAACCGAAAACACACTTTTCCCCGGATTGGCACAACCGGAAATCAGTAGGGTTATCTGTTTCCCTTTCGCTCAGCACTATTTTGCTGACAGCCCGGGTTGTTATACTAATGTGAAGGATCGGAATGATTTGATCAGCAAGTATAATGAACTTGCAAACTCCGAAGGACTTAAGACATTTTCCGCCAGGACCATCGTGAAACAACTATCTATCGGAATTGCTATTTCTTTACTAATTGCAATATTCCTTATTCTCATTCTGTAGAATCATACCTGTTTAAGATTCTGAGTGCAGCAAGTTTGCCGGTGAGGATAGACATGGGTACTCCGGCCGGACTATATGTCCATTGTCCTGCCTGAGAAATTGAAGGTATTGGTGTTATAACTGCCCGATTTGCAGCCATAATTTTATTGATTACCGGAACCGGTTCGCGGAATGACCACCCGGTAATCGCACCCTCAGAAGTACCAACCCTCTTTTCATAGCTAAGAGGGGAAAACGAAAAACGTGTTATTACCTTTTCCTTTAACATGGGATAAACTGAATCGGCAAGTACCTTAATGATCCGCTCTTCCAGTTCCATAATAAACTCTTTATCCCAGCCTGCTTCAGCGATCATTTTAAACAAATCATAATCAGCAAGGAAGCTGATTATGAGTCCTGTTTTGCCTTTTGGCGCCAGATCAGGATCCTTAAGCGCCGGGACAGATATCTCGTAGGTATTCAGGTTAAGGAATTTATCGAGCCAGCTCAGTATGCCCGACCTGTCCTCTTTGTCGTGTTCGCTTAATATCCGGTCGGTCTCGCTCCAGCGGGTTTCCCCCAGTCCCATCTTGGATGGAGTATAAAAGAAGTGGCCGTTCGCAATCCTTTTAAAACTTTCAGGCGGTTCATCCACTTCAACGAATAGCGTGAAAACAGAATCACCACCCCTTTTTTCCAGCAGGCTGTCTTTAACCTTTTCGAATTTTATCCTGATCTTTTCTGTCAGGCCATCTGTACGGGTGATCCTGTAAAATGTTTTAAGGTCAGCTGCCCAGACAAGGTTTTGATAAAAATAATCAGTATTATTCTGATCAGTTACCTTGTTTACTGAGGCAATCACGGTTTCGATTGTCGTTTCCCTTTTTATTTCACCACCGAACTCAAGGAATCTCTTTTCAACAGCTTCGGCAAGTTTACCTACACCTCCTTTGGGGTAGAAATAATCCAGATACAGGGAAAAGTAGCTCAGTGCAAAAAAAGCAGGGGTATTCCTGAAGAAATGCTGGGAGACAATATCCCTGAGTGACGGGTTTTTAACAATCTTTTCAAGATAAGGTTCAACCGGCACATTCATCCTGTTGATTCTTCGCATTGTCAACAGGAACTTAGGTAACCAGGGCAAAAGTTCTTTAAACAGATACGCCCTGTCTTGTCTCATATCCTTGAAATTGGGATTTTCTACACCATACAGCACATCCATGTGCTTCATCACCATCCTGATTATTCTAATTAAATGGTCTGTTTCATCTGAACTTTCAGGATACAATCTCTGCAGCAGATTGCCATATTCACTTAAGCTTTTAATGCCTTCGATATTGATTATATCCTTTTCCACACCAACAGAAACCGGACTTTTAACGGTATCGAGCTTTATACCAAGATCCTTTAACATAGGAAAAATAATCCCGGCATTTTCAAGAGCTCTGATCCCGGCATCAAACTGAAACCCGTTGTGTGAAAAGGTATTCACCAACCCTCCGCATTCCCTGTTTTTTTCAATAAGCAGAACGTGACGGCCCTCTTTAGCGAGACAGGCAGCACAGGTCAGTCCTGCCATACCTCCTCCAACGACTATTGAATGGTATTCCTTTTCAGCCATACAGGTTCAAGATTTGCTGATTATATCCTCAACACCGGTCATTTCCACACTTTTTGCCCAAAGTTTATATGCAGCCTCTTTGTCAAGGGCTGGGGGTGCGGGTTCTTCCCCGGTGGTCAGGTTAAAAAACTTTCCGCTCACACCTTCTATCTCATCTGAAACCCCAAGATAGTAGATAGACTCTGCCGAAATTTCAGCCGGTCTCAGGATCTTATCATAAAGATGCTTTTTTTTCCAGCGATAAAATGCACCGTTTTCCTGCCCGGATTCTGATCTGACAGCGCCGGGATGCAATGCATTTATGGTTACTCCCGAGGGTCTGAAGCATTCAGCAAAGAGGATCATTGACAATAGTTGGGCAAGCTTGGCCGAACCATAACTTTTCAATCCGGAATAACGTCGTTTTTCCCAGTTCAGATCATCGGGCCGCAGACCCCAGGCAGCAAAACGGTGGCCTTCTGAACTGACCAGTATGATTCTCGCTTTCCCCTGGGATTTTAACTTATTATACAGGAGAATATTTATCACGAATGAAGAAAGGTGATTTACTACAAAAACCTTGTCAAATCCTTCAGCGGTAAGTTCCCTTTTGGTAAGATAGATACCTGCATTGTGAATTAGAACATCAACAGGAGTATCGATCTTACTGAGTTTTTCTGCTGTACTATAAACATCTTTCAGATTGCTCATGTCAGTAATTATATAGTCGCAGATTACACCAAATTCATTCTCTATTTCGGTTTTCAGAGCCCCGCTTTTCTTTTC
Source organism: Bacteroidia bacterium (assembly GCA_026391595.1). Classification (GTDB taxonomy): domain Bacteria; phylum Bacteroidota; class Bacteroidia; order Bacteroidales; family VadinHA17; genus LD21. The sequence continues at coordinate 17,145 of JAPLDY010000169.1, read as the reverse complement.
ATTCCGATTAATGCAAAGAAGCCTTGCTCCATGCGAAGCAAATTTTCTGGCCGTAAAGTAACCAATCCCTGAAGTGGCGCCGCTGATAACCACGAGCCGATCCCTGAAGTCATTGGTGCATATCTTTGGATCCCGGCCATTGTTTTTGATCATTGCCGCGATGTTAGACCACTGATACTCTTTAAAATATTTGGGCAGCATACTCAATTGCCTTATTGAATCAACCAAATTTCTTTTTCATAAACCTCCTGTAAGCCTTCCCGAACCTCGGTATATTGTCAAAGATATCTCCCCAGAGATCGTAATAGTCTCTTTGTTCAATGATCTTTCCTGCTTCGTTGATTGTTACACGGCTTGTCCCGTATAAAACCGAACTGGGATTTTTCTTGAACTTAATTGTCATTTCCCATTCGATAAAAATATCCCTCTCCTGCTGAACGGTTCTGACAATATTCATTGACAAGTCTTTTGAGCGGTCGGTAAGCCGCCTGGTCATAGCCACGAATTCTTCCAGTCCCCGGAGCTCCTGGATAGAATCCCTGAAAATGATATTTTCATCATAATAAGGCAGGATATGCGACCAGTCGGGCTTTCCCTGGGTATTGTAGGTTTTCGACCATAATTCTTTTATGTTTTCAGCATTTAAACCCGTTCCGGCGGATCTCTCTTCCTGTTCTATTGGTTTCTCATGCATATTTTACAGGTTTTTGGATTTGATTTATTTCTTCTTTTTCTTTAGAGAGAATTCCGGTTCTTTCGGGAAGATATCCTTTCTTATCTGCATCAGTTCCTCGTAAGTATCAATGTCAGGGTCGACCTTAACCAGCAGGACCGGACTCAGTCCCTTATCTGGATGCTGAATATTATTAGATTCCTGGTTCAGTATTTTCTTTGATGCTCCTACAACGAATTGTTCAGATCTGTCAATAACATATCCACTGAGGGTTCCGTTATTGTTCAGATTCAGATAATTGCTGAAAATCTCCCTTCGGGTTAAATAGATCTCACCTCTGAAAAATTTCCCCACGCTGATCTGTACGGTAACTCCGGGATGACCGTCATTATCAGGATCAGTTAAATTCGGGTCGCGGGGATCGGTTGAAAGGGATTTCATCGGATCACCCTCAATTCCCAGAAGGCTGGGGCTCTCGGGTCTGTAGATATGCCAGGTTCCGTCTTTCCGGAATAATTCAACTTCCTGAACCCTTGGTTTAATGGCCCGGACAGCCTCGTCGTTGAATACTGATACAGCATTCTTTCTGCTTAGTTTTTGTTCTGAATGTACAAACCTGTCCGACTGCATCAGCCTGCCCTCCTCAAGGTAAAACTCAGTAAATCCATATGAAACAATAAATGTCCGCATGGTCGTTCTGGTTGTGGTGTCTTCGTATGACACAACATCATAGTGTGCATAATGTCCTGCGATTTTTTCCTGTGCACTTTTCAGGTCTGTTGGTTGAGTTGTGTCCGACACTCCTTGTTCGAAAACATATAATGGTGATTTTGGCCATTCCAATGGCCTTAAACAGGAATTAAGGATAAACAGAAAAGCCAGAAATCCAGGATAGAACCATCTGCCTTTTTGAATCATACTAATTCAGAATGATATGCTTTTCAGCAAATCTATTTAAAAGTCCATTTAATTCCAAACACTGAGTGTCAATTCATTTCTGAACCCATAGACGAGGTGACGGAGTGACCAGGTAAGGTAAACCAGTAACAGAGTTGGAGCCAGCCTCCCTCGGTGGCTAGAGCGCAGCGTGAAACTTAACGGAAATGTTTGAAAGAGAAAGCCCTTCCTGAACCTGATTTTAAATATTTCTCAAAATCGCAAGCCTTATATTTATCTTTAAATGCAATATAAGTCACAATTTCAACTGGAAGATTCTCCTTCGTGGCAACAACCTGTCCCATGTTATGACGACTAATCCTATCTTCTAAGTTATTTGTGCACCCGGTATAAAACTGCCCATTGCTACACTTCAATATGTAGACATACCAAAGTTGTTTGTCTTGTGGGCTTTGCCCGCCGTAGCCCGCCATGTCGGTTATATTAATTATGCAGCGAAAAAAACAAAGACACATAAAAAAACCCGCCGTCGCTAAAGCTATGGCGGGCGAAGGTGGGATCGAACCAGCAACCCCCTGATTATAAGTGTTATTATCTGGTTTCCACCAGTTTATACTTATTTGTTTCTGTATTTAGTATCAGAGGAATTTGTATTAAAGATGTCCATAGGTTAGTACTGGTTTTCAAAGAAGCTGGCTCAAAATCTGGCCCAGTTTCTTTTGTTTTGAAGCCTGATGATCTTTGAATTATTAATTTCTACCAGATAAAACATCAAGCTTCTAAAGTCTGAAATTGAGCAGACATTAAAATGCAGTCTTTTTAATGTTTGGTAGTCAGACGACCTAGTTTTTAAGGTCAGAATTTGAGCAGACATTAAAATGAGGCCTTTTTAATGTTTGGAAATTAAAACGTCCTAGTTTTTAATGTCTGAATTCTAGTAGACATTAAAAATGTCATTATTTAATGTCTGGGAAGTTAAGAAATCGTAACTTTGAAGCCAGTATATTAAAAAACACTAAACATTAGTTGAACCATGTCAGAATTACTTTGTCCAATCAATCCAAACAGAGATATTCCCTGGAATAATATTCCGCCATTGCCAATTAGAGAGGAGCTCCATCAAACAATAGAAATATTGAGGATCCTTGGAGATGCAAAGGCTGCGTTAGGAAAGCTTCAGGGACGCAGTGTTGTAATTCCCAATCAAGGGCTACTTATTAATACAATTAGTCTGCAAGAAGCAAAGATCTCAAGTGAGATAGAAAATATATTTACGACAGATGATGAACTGTACAAGGCATTTAGTGATAAGAACAATGAGTCGAATGGAGCATCAAAGGAGGTATTAAGATATAGAGAAGCACTCTGGTCTGGCTTCAGGTATTTGCAGAACACTAAAAAATTTGACCAAAAATACTTTATTCAGGTATTTCAGGAAATAAAGCGAACAACTGATACAATTCGCCCTGGCTTTGTTCCACTAACCATAAAGCAAGGAGGGACAGGCCCTAATGCTGGTCAAGTAATTTATACTCCTCCGCGAGACGCTGCTGTAATTCAAGATAGATTAGAAAATCTGGTAAACTTTGTCAACAATGATGAGCAATTCAAAATAGATCATCTTCTAAAAATGGCTATTGCTCATTATCAATTTGAAGCTATTCACCCATTTAGAGATGGAAACGGAAGGACAGGGAGAGTCTTCAACATCAATTATTTGACCAACAAGGGCCTGCTCGATGTTCCGATATTATTTTTGAGTAAATATATCTTAGATCATAAGAGTGGTTATTATTCAGGATTAATGGGAGTTTCCCAAAGAGGAGACTGGAAAAGCTGGTTATTATTCATGTTGAGAGCTGTAGAAAATACCTCAAATCAAACATTCAATAAGATTAATGATATTGTTTCAGCAAAAGACTCAATTCTGGAACATATAAAGAAAGAAGATCCAAAATTGCGAAATCCCGAAGATTTGATAGATGTTCTGTTTACACAACCCTTTACTAAAGTTAAGCACCTTACTGAATCTAAAATCTATGCCGAAAATACTGCAAGAGAATACTTAAACAAGCTGTGCGATATGCAAGTGCTTGAGAAGAAAGAAATGGAAGGTCATCACTATTATCTAAACCTTGAATTGTATCGCATACTCTCAGAATAATTTATGGTAATCTAGATGAGGTTGAGAAAATGCCAAGAGAGTTATAACTGACACCAATCCTTTACTATTCATTATTCTATTTTGATTAAAATCACTATCTTTGTCCTAAAGACATCAAGAATCCTTAAATGGATACCAACCGAGTTAACACCACGGTGGTAAAAAGATGTGGGCGGTCTTGTCAAAAATGTTAAATATTACCACGACTTTCCAGATTGTTCTTGATGTGAAAAGTAAATTTTTATTATTCACTTAAAACTTTTTACATTATGAAAGACAATGAAAAAGAGCAGAATGCTCAAAAAGAAGAAAAGCAAGGCTTATCTGAAGAAAAGGAGACTTTGCCTTCTGATTGGAGGGAGGTCATCTACCAACATTGGAGAGATATGGGGATAAAAGTCACAGACGTTACCGATGAGTTGGAAGGGACAACAACAATTATTATTCCTTTTGGACGACCGTCTCAAAAAAATAAAAACGAGAACAACGAAAAAAAAGAAAGGGAATAAATGATGGAAACGAAAAAAGAAGACCAACCGAATCACGGCTCATTAACGCAGAGGACAGGTGAACAATTTTGGGAAGATTTAATGAACACGCCATACAACGAAGACAAGGTCGGACAATCCTTCGTACGGATAACCTGTAAACGATTGCCAGAAGCCGATAAATCAGAGGAAGATAAAAAGTAAAGAGTCCTACAAAGGAGAGATTGGTGTAATTATCGCGATAATCAACGATATAAAACTGTTAAGATTGGTGATCAAATCTGGATGTCTGAAAATTTAAAAACCACCAAGTACAACGATGGAATAACCATACCCCTAGTAAAAGATAAGATAGCATGGAGTAATCTTACAACACCGGCTTATTGCTGGAAAGATAACGATGAATTCACCAACAAGTCAATTTATGGAGCATTATACAACTGGTTCGCAGTAAGTACGGACAAACTTTGTCCCTCTGGTTGGCATATTCCATCCAAAGGCGAATGGACAACATTATTAACCTATCTTGGAGGTAGAAGTGTTGCAGGTGGTAAATTGAAAGAAACAAGAACCCCCCATTGGCGAGGACCAAATAAATGCGCAACTAATGAAAGTGGCTTTACAGCCCTTCCGGGTGGCTTTCGTACCAATAAAGGTGATTTCACTTCCATTGGATTATGGGGCCGCTGGTGGAGTTCTGCTGAGACCGAAAAAAGCATTGCATTGTGTTGGCAAATGTTTCAAGATAAAAGTTTTGTAGAAATTCAAGCCCGAGAGAAGAGAGGGGGGTTCTCAGTTCGCTGTGTCAAGAATTAAAAGAATTGACAAATTGATTATAATACCTAACAAACTCATTTCCCAACCCCCATATTTTCTATCACACTGATTATCAATTATATGGCACATGTGAAATGCCTCACTTTAGACCATTTTCAGCTCATTTAAGCCACTTTCTAAACATCTATAGTCCAACTATTAACAAAACGCAATATCGCAACATGTCGCTTTAAAGCAAGCTATTATGGCATTTAGCATAATTGCACTAGCTTTTATCTATTTGTCTATCATCATATTAAATATGCAACTGTACGGTCTGGGACTTTGGTTCCGGGCTTTTTCATTTCTATATAACCACTAATCTAACTCATATGAAAACGCAACAGACAACAATATCGGATGTAAACCTTATTTACAGGACTAAGGTCAAAGCTTCAGACACGGGGAACTAACCCCGAAAGAGATTAGAAATTAGAAATTTTATGGCTTTAAATGGGATTAATTGTTATAATCAAGATGTAGGAGAACAAATCCTTCATCATGAGTTTAAGGATCGTCGTAAAGCGAAACTTTCAACTAATGAGAAGCACTTTTCAATAGCATTGTGATGTTGACGGAATTTCAGGAGCTACGTCAAATCAAGGTACTTCCCCGTCCACATAAAGAGCCAATTGCTTTTAGCGGACCGATAGGAGAGATAATTACCGGATTTCTTGATTATAAAAGAACTGAAGAAAGATTGTCGATAATTCGTATTCATTGCTATCAACTTAATCTTTCCCGATTCCTGAACTATTGCAATAAAAAGGGCACTTTACAAAAACACCACTTTCTTTGTGAATATCTTAATTCCGTCTGTCACTCTCACAATAAAAACTCCTTTTGATTCTGAAGGCATATCGACGGTATTCAACGCTCCGTCTGAGAGCCGAGTATCAACTATCTTTCTCCCATTCAAATCATAAACTTTGCATATTACTTTGTCACTGACATTCCCATTTATTATCACCTTATCATTTGACGTCCAGATACGTATGTCTGTCTCTTCTGTCTGATGATGTCCAATGCCATTGGGTGCATTTGTTGTAGCAATCATGAAGAACTGTCCAGTACCATATGTTTTTCCAGGTAAGGTCACTGTATAAGCGCCAGTTCCCAGGTTGGTGAAAGTGCCGTTCTTGCGGTCTTCAAGCCAGAATTTGTAGTTTCTGAATGGCACTGTGTAGCCTGAGAAGGTCACCTCACCTCCTTTTTCAGAATCGATGCCAACTGCGACAGCTATTGTATCGATTCCAGCTAATGGCAGAGCCTGACGGGCGAAGTTTACACTGTTGTCTTTCAGGGCAAGAGTTGTGTAGATTTCAACGTCCGGACAGGCGCTTAGTAATCCAACATCATAACCCGGATCAAGACCTGTGGACATTTCCTCATTATAAATCAAAAGGGTTGAACTTTCATTATTTCCGTATTTCACTTTTAGCTGTACTCCCGGCCAGGGTATTCTGGCTGACTTAGTCATTGGCACAGATGTATTATGAGTTTGCATGGCAGAAGTAAAATTGAAAGTCACATTGTTTTGTTTTGCAAGCACAAAGAATCCCTCACCAGTCTGAACATAATCGCCGAATTCTCCTCCAATTGTATAACCAGGAATTGATGCAGCAGCATATTTATAATTTGCTCCATCATAAATATACAATGCCTGATAGCTGGCGTCCAGACTGCCGGTATTTGAACCAATGAAGGAAGATGCGTTCATGGCTGATGTGAACGGATTACCAAGGAGGTTACATCCGCCGCCGCCCCAGGGATCTCTTACCTGTGTGTAAGATGGATCATTATAAGGTGCTGTTCCCTTCAGGCTGGTTGATTTTATTACAGTACCTGTGAAGGAAACCGGATTGCCGCTTGCCAGCATTGTATAGCCAAGGCCTTCCGTACAGGAAGAAGTCCCTATCCAATCCCCTGTTGGTTCATCCCATCTCCAATAAGTCTGGCCTGAGGGTAATGATGCGGAGCTTACAGGCGAAGAAATATAACGATATAGTGAGGTCGGCATCTGACGGTTGTAGGTGACAGCACCAACGCTGCTCCCTGTTTCGCTCACAATTAATGAGCCACTTGAGCTTACACCTGAAGATTCAATTGTAAGCTGATCATTAGTTGTCAACGCCGTGACGACTGTAACGGCAGTTCCGGCAGCAATTGTTTTTGTTTGCGTTCCACTGAGAGTTAGATTTCCGTAAGTCTCCGATGATACTGTTTGATTTGCTCCACTATACTCAACCGTACTTACAGGTTCCAGATTGTGTGTTGTGAAAGATGTTGGCATGCTACCATTACCACCAATTTTCAATGTTGCTCCGTTGGAAATGGTTAAAGTTCCACCAGGAGTTGACCGGTTAAAGGTATGCATGTTAAGGTCGAAAATGCCGGAAGTTATTATTAAGTTTCCATTAGGGGTTATATTCTGATCGAGTGTTAAGGTCTGTCCTGCTATCAAATCAACAGTAACATTATTAAGCCCTAAGCCGGATAATTCTGTTGATGTTGACATAGAACCACCCGAATAATTCATGTTGTAAATCCCGGTAATTAATCCAGTTATACTGCCCCCACTTCGATTAATGGTTGAGCCACTTTCCATTGTAAGATTTGAGCCTGCAGCAAGAACTCCACTTACTAAATTAATAGAACCACCACCAGAAATAGTACGAGTGTTATTTAAAGTAACAATTTTACCATTGTTGCTGATTATGAGTTTACCGGTTAGGCTTGTCGGAAATCCAGTCCCTGTGGATTGATCTGCAGTGCCGTTATATTTATAATTCGCTCCTGTGCTATAATTGCGGGTGCCTCCTACTGCAATATTGCCCGGATTTATTGCCGTTCCCGTACTTGTTATACCATAAGGTGACGTAATGCCTAAAGTGCCACCAGGGGAAAGGTTGAAACTACCGGCTCCTAATACCTGGGTTCCTGCAGAGGCCATCTGTAGGGAGGCTCCGCTGTTGACATTAAAGTTGATAGTGTTATTTATTCTGCCACCAGAAGTATATGTTTGCATTGTTGTACCATTAAAGTTAATGGAACCGCTTCCTGTTGAGGTTTCGGTAATTGTGGCGCCAGTTTGAGAGAAGTTCCCGTCAATATTTAGTGTCCCAACTACATTGCTTCCGCTCATAGTTAAAATTCCACTGGTTATAAAACAGTTTCCTTTGACATTTATAGTCCCTGCTCCAGTAGAACCAGATATATACAAATTGCCACTTGCAAGAGTAAAATCCGTAACCGTCATCACTCCTGGAGATGAGCCGTTAGTAATAAAGAAGGAGGAAGGACCAGTTTGGGTAAAGTTTCCAAAAACTGTGAGGCTGCCGGTTGTTCCGGAACTTAAAAGGAGAGCATGATTATTGGAGGAATTATTTGTTGAGGAAATCTTGAAATTGCCTTTTATAGAAGTAAGCTGACCTGATAAGTCTATGTTACTACTCTGCGAAGCACAATTCCAGGTAAAATTCCCAAAGGATTGTGAAGCAGATGGAATTTGTGGTACTGAATTTGTAATTCCAGTAATAGTGCAATTTGATGTAACAGCCCAAGTTGCGACAGGTATGAAGCCTCCATTCTGGGCATGCTCATATATTGATTCGCCGTTAAAGGCTAATTTCCCCTCACTTGTTATTGTGCCAGCATTATATAGCTTACCATTACCGTTGACACTAAAATCATCCTCATCAGAACCATCCTTTATTATCAAAGTAATTCCTGGAGCAACTGACACCTGACCGCCGGAGGCTATATCTACCTGATCAACAGAAACATCTTCTGTTACTGTAATTATATGACCATAATTAATGATTATTTTACCATCTGAATTTGTGGGTGTTGTCGAAGCTGCTACCCAAGATGAACCATTATATGTTTTCCAGGTACCGATTGAATTCCAATTACCTGTGACTGCGGAATGATAATCACCGGAGAAGACAGGTGCACAAGGTGTTAATTTTGCCAATGTAGCTAATGTCCCAATGCCTAGTTTAGCTAATTCATTAAAATATGATAAGTTGAATAAACCAATTCTATCTCTACTGGTATGATTATATGGATTGACATCTCCCCCCGTATATAATTCGATTATGAGTACCGCGCCATAATTTTGGGCCCAGAATAAACTGTGATCGCTTACTGAAATGCCCGGATTGTGAACTATCGGACTCAATGATAGGTTATAATTATTTACAGTACTGACAAGGCTATTTGTTAAAGCTAATGATGAAGACATATCGTTGGTATGAATTTCAAACTTTCTGTCATTATTGCTGTCATAACTAATCATATCCATATTTAAAACACCGGCAATTTTATAACCATTTGAAGAAGCTAACTGTGCATAATACTGGCTTCCAACTCCACCATTTTCCTCATTATCCCATAAGGCATAAAGGATTGTGTAATCAAAACATCGATTTGAAAGTACCCGTGCCGCTTCAATAACAGCAGCAACACCACTGGCATTATCGTCAGCACAATAATAAGTAACTGCATCATAATGGGCGCAAATGATATAAATTGAATCGGGGTGTTCTAATCCAGTCTGTCTTCCAATAATATTTCGCCCATTAGTATTGAAGACTTGATCTTGAACTTCCAAATCGTATTTAAGAAGCTTTTCTTTAATGTAATTTGCAGCCATATCATTCCCTCCGTCTGACAAGGTATTTGATCTGCTTTTTATCAAAACTTTTACCCCGTTTATATAGGTTGAATCTTCACCCGTTAAAATCCTCACCGTTTTAACAAGTGTGTCTAAATTAGTTTCTGACATAATCTGACCTATGTCCTGGCTAAATGTGACTAGGCTGGAAATAATTAATAGACAAAAAAATAAAAATTGTTTCATGTGAAAATGTCATAAGTATGTCACCATGTCAAATGACGTAATAAATGTAAACAATATTATTATTATCAATCGCTTAAAGTAATTTTAAGTTCTGGAATCCGGATCGATAATTAAAACTCTGGTTTCAACAGCAATCTTCCTAATCGCTGGATTTATTACTCATCTAACATATAGATTAAGTAAGACGAAATCAAAATGCGTTTAAGTTTATAGATACATTCTAGTAATAAAGTATACGAAAAAGGGATTTAAAAGAGGCTTTCATCCTATGATTTCTACAACACCGGTTGGACTATTTGTATATATTTTCCGATGGATATTAAAAAATTACTAGACTTACTCAGTCGGTGCTATGAAAAGCATAATAATAACAAATAGTTACCCCAATTCCTCACTATATTCATAGCACTGACTATCAATCATATACCACATAAATACAACGCTATTTAAGGCTATTCCTAGCCATTCTGAGACACTTTTAATATCCCTATACTACCATTAACGAAACGCAACAATGCTTTAAAATGCTTCATAACAGACAATTAGGGCATTTGTTGTAATTGCGATATAACCTAACATTTTCTATATCAACATATTAATTTGCAACATCTTAGCCTTGTACTTTGGTGCCGGGCTTTTTCATTTCTATTTATTCACTAATCAAACTCATATGAAAACTCAACAGACTAATATATCTGAAGTAAAACTTGTCTATAGGACCAAGGTAAAAGCTTCAGACAGGCTACAGGTCAAGTGCTCAAAGGATGCATTTGACATATTTATGGAGAATTGGGACCCTATCAAACAAATAGCTTATTTGTTTCAGTATAGTTTCAGTAGATGCATCAATAAAAAAGCACATTCAGCCAATATATAACTGTTTGCGCTCTTATTTATGTGGGCCCAGCTGGGATCGAACCAGCGATCCCCTGATTATGAGCTTCTTAAGAGGGTTTCCATGGATTTACACAGATTTGTATCTGTTTGTACCAGTTAGTTTTGTAACAGAATAATTGTAAAAGATTTCAAGGATTTATACCGATATAGTGAAAATACTGGCACCAAAACTGGCACTGATTTAAATAAAATTATTAATAATGGGAGCTACATATGCTATCGATATTTTATATTAAAAGTATTTATCCAAATCTATGAAAACTTTTTTGCCATCTTCGATAGTAATATGAATCACTTTATCAATACCATTCCCCACAATCCGCATATCATATTCACCTGCAGCGATTTCTGTTATTTCAAATGACGGCACTTTTTTGTTACCATCAATATAAACAACAAGATCCTTTCGTTCTGTCACTACCGTTAGACTCCCTACTGCCTGTATTACCTTTGTATTGGAAGTATTTTCATCCCAATTGCTCGTAGCAGGTATTAAATTAAAATTATGGGCAAGCACGCTATTAGGTTCAATAATTACATTTACAGTATTTGTTTTGAAGAATTTTTTCCTTGCTGAAACTTGGTGATTGCCTACTTCAATCTTTTTATTAAAAGGTGTCTGTTTTGACAATAATCCTTGATATTCATTATCTAAATAGATCTCAACATTGTTTTCTGAGGAGGTCAATTTTAAATATCCAGTTTGGATTTCTACCAAATTTATTATTGTTGTTCTGTCATTTTCTGTTCTACTAAGATATTGTTGATGAGTCTTATACCCACTTCTTTCAACTTTAATGTATTTTTCATTCAATGATGGATTGAAATCTAAAGGTGATTTTTCGATGTAGGGTAATCTTTTTATTTTAATCATTTTTTGGGGGTCAGAACCAAGCAGTAATGTTGCATCTGGAGGATTAATATTTATTGTTTCCGTTAGAATCCTTTTGGGAGGCAGGAATTTTTTGGTTTCGTATTGAAAACAAAAATCATTTTTACCATTAATGATTTCTTCATTAGTTCCAATCTTAAAACATATATCAATAATACTATCCCCTTTTAAATAAGATTTTATTGCTTGCGATTTCATATCAATGATGAAATAGTTAGAACAGTTACCTGTTTTATCTAATTCGTTATTTATATAGATGGTTGCTTTTATTTCTGAGGGTGAAATAGCTTTTGTTCGATTTAAGGTTGCTGAGGGATTAATTGAATTTAATGGAACCATAGTGTTCTTGCTTTTAATTTTATAAGGTTCTCCAACTTTAAATTCAGCGATGCCTTGAACAAATGGGAACAAGGAATAGTAATAATCTAACAGATTAAGCTTGTTATATTGATATTTGATAGTTGAACTACTTTGAATTAATGAATGATCTCCATTAATTTGTATTGCTGTTTCGATATCTTCTAAATACTTATTCTTTTCGGAGCCAGATTTAGCAATTGAGACGGGGATTATTATTGGAGACAAAGCAATAGCAAATGGTGCAAAAATTACTAATGCTCCAAGGTCCTGCCACCAGCAGTATTTTGTGCTGACAGTCTTTTTGATGATTTCAGAATTATATAAAGGCAATCTATTCTGAAAATCACCTCTGATATTAAATTTAATATTCGTGCTTTCTTCAACTGGCGTAATAACAATATTATCTATGGATTTAACAGTCAAATTTTGATCATATTTAGGATCATAATATATTTCATAAAGTTTTACTGTACAATTATTTAGTAATAGAACTATTGAAAATAGAGTAAAGTAAAGTAGTTTTTTCATAAGTTATTTATCTTTAGTTTTATTGTCAATTTATAAGCAAATTTCTTATATTGATAATTTAATCAATTTTACTTTATACCCTGAATAAATTTATTGAAAAACAATTATTCATTCTTTACACATCTAACTGAGAACTGATTTTCTGGCCATGCAGGGAAGCCATATAGAAAATTATCCTTATAACTTAAATTCATGAACATATTTGCAGCTCCTTCCCACATTCCACTTGTCCACCAACAACCTCTTTCACCAATTGGATAAGTGACAAGAACCGAGGTTTCATCGGAAGTATCGATCCATGACATGGATTTTCCACCTCCGCTTGGAACGGCGTCAAAACCACTGGAATTTGTACCATTACCCGAATCTTTCCAACCCGAAATGGACTTTAGTTGAGACCCGATATCATATCCTTCATAGACAGTTGATTTCAATTCCACACCCAAGCTTTTTAATAACATTAACCAATCCTTATCACTTGATAAATGCCATCCTGATGGGCAAACCTTATTTGCAGTTTTCCAATCATAGAGATACCCATATTTTGATACCTTAGTGATATCCCCTTCATAGGCGAAACATCCATTTGGTGATTCAAATGATATTAAAATCTGTGCTATAAATATTTAAAATCAATTTTTCACGCGAGTGTATGTTAAAGTCCAAACAGGTTTGTTATTTTCAATGCCAGTGTATGTCATCAAATCAGGGGATTTTAATTCATATTCCCATTTTGTAGTGGCTTTTTCTGGATTTGAAAGATACTCAAATGGAATTACTTCGCATTTATTTTTTGATGTGAACCAAATTACCAGAAGATTAATTCCTGCATAACTTTTAATAATTTGCGCAACAATATATTTATCACTTTTTTTGTCATATCCATAAAGATACCTAAATTCATTTAAAATGTTTCCTTTGGTAATACTCTTCCAAGATTGTTCCAATGCGCCAACATTTCCAAAAGATGTAAGTTCTGTAGTATAAGTCGTGTCTTTGGCAACGTCACACTTCCAAGAGCCTATAAACTGTTTCCCCAATTCAACTTGGTTGAGTTGCGGTTGCGTAGTTTGTGCCTGTATTCCTATTGCACAAAGTAAAAAGAATACTGCAATCATTGTGATTGAACATAAATTTTTCATGTTATTTATTATTGGTTAATGAATCAACTATAATAACTGTAAGTCAATTATATGATGAAAGTTACAACAGAAAAGAATGCAAGTCAAATAAATCTTACCAAATTGGAATGTTTATTGATGAATTATAAGTATTGACAGTACTGCTATCGGTGGCTGGCGGAAAGAAATTTTGATTGAATTTTTATTCATTGCATTTTAAATTATAGCAACAGTTGGCTGGGTGTGCATTGTGAGAGAAAAAGACTTGCAATGAAATATTACTTTATTATGATTTCGAGAATTGAAAGCTGTCACGTATTGTCCTGATTTATAACTTCTATGTTACTCCATAATCTGTTGATTTTTATCTGCATAATAAATTTGTAATAACCCCCCTTATTAGATATAATAACTGATGTAGCGTTTAATCCGCCTTCGCGTAAAGCTTCGGCGGACGCGAAGGGCAGGTATAATTCCTCGGTGCTTGCACCGTTTTTTGAGTCCAGAGCTTGCTCTGGGGTTCATACCATTTGATTAATTATGTGGGGAAAATAAATTTGACTTTGGCTCAATAAACCAAATATTCTGTAAAATTCTTTTATTAAGAAAGTTATTTTAAATTTGAGACTATATAAGATAAGTAATCATTTGAGAGTAGTTTAAATAAACTAAAGAAGATCATTATGAAAAGTTTGAATATTTATATTGCATGCATTATCCTGTTTTTATTTTCATTACAACTATTTAGTCAGGAAGAGCCAGATAAACGGAATGTATGGTCGGGTGGTCAAAAAGGATATGTAATAACTGGCGATTTATCTGTAGTGAAAGACCAAAAAACTTTTAATATTATCGTAGATCCTCATATAAAAAAGATGGGAGCGAAAGAAGAACCTGACAGTGTATACATTCCTAAAAGAGTTAAGGAATTCAATGCTGAAATAGCAGGTAAGGGAGATCAATGGCTGGAAAAATGGAATGAATCGCAAAAGAATTTTAAAGCAGCATTCATTGAAGGATTTAACTCGAAACTCAAATCCAAAGGTATAAATGTTGGTTTAAATGATACAATGGCCGAGTATACTTTTATTATTTATACGAAAAACCACATGGAATTTATGGGAGGTGTTTATATCATTGTAGATATGGATGTAGTAAAAACCAGTGATCCAAACACGAAAGTTGCAAGTATCCGATGTCCACTCAATAACAGTAATTTAAAAAGCAAGCAATTTAAGGGACAGAGCGAACGCGCCTACTTTGGTGCTGGAGTTTTATTTTCTAAGTACTGCATCAAAAATATTTTTTAATTATAATGTTAATCCAAAAACCGGGATTGCTGACCATATCTGACTGGTTAATTTGTATTTAAAATACATCTCTTAACGACAAGTATTTAACTCCTGCATTTGGTGGTCAAATTGAGACGGACAAAGGTGGCAAAGGACATTAGCTTTTCCAGTCAGGGTGGGAAATCAGGTCAAACCGGGCACCTGATTCCAGAGGAAAGTGGTTACTCATGATAAAATACCGTTGATCCGGCAATTCGTTACAACATTGGCTATAATTGAGTTTGAGAGCTACAAACAGAAGAAATTCTCATCAGAACCTGGCGTAAACCTGGAGTAAAAAAAATCAGGCTTATATTATAAGAGTCTTTTTTTAGAAAATGCTTTACCCGAACCTGATTTCAGATATTTTTCGAATTCATAGGCTTTGTACTTATCCTGAAAAGCAGAGTAATAAACAAGCGTAACTGGCAATCTGACTTTTATATAAGTGTTCTCTTTCTTGAAATGACGATTTATTCATCATCCAGATCGGATGTGCATCCTGTATAATAAGAATTATCAGCACACCTTAAAATATAAACAAACCACATAGTTACAGCGATAACAGAATTTTTATTTGGTTATACCACCTTTTATGACCGTTTTGTTATTGAGAGTAGTAAAGATAGGTGAAAGGAAACTCGTGGCGGGGTCTTCTGGATGGATAATAATGTTTTTCATGATTTGGCTAATGTATAGCCAAATTTTGGATATGCCCAATGTTGTGTGATCCAGATTTAATGGCCCATTTCGACTAATAAGCAACATTAATGAATTTCGAAGGTATATACGGCGGAAAAGGGCCATTAAATTGACCCAGACCTGTCAAATTTGACGCTGGAGACACGATCACCATAAAAGCTTGGGCTTACAGAGTCCAGAAGTGATCGTTAAAAGTCAGCCATGATTTGTTGAAATTTCAACATATTAATGTCATTGAATCCAGAAGAGGTTCGGAATCGTTGGAATGGTGAAAATTGAAACCGACCTTTATTTAAATTTAAACAGAATTCACTATAGAAACTGGCCCCAACTAAAAAGACACCCATTTCTGCCGAAGAAAGAGGGTAGGACAAATAACTAATGCCAACTATTTTATTTAGTTCTTCTGAGTAAATCTCTTTTCCCCTGGTTAGCCTTTTCATAATATTCCACCATCTTAGGAGTACTATAATATAATATCTGATATATTGCCCTGTTTTCGGCACCGGATTTACTTAGTGTAAAAGCCGGGCACCTTGACCACATCTGGCCGGTTCAGTTGCAGCAATCATAAATGATTTAACAACAAGTACTTAATTCCGACGAAGGATGGTCAATTTACTCCGGCTAAAGGTGGTCAGAGCCACTGGCTTTTTCACTTACAACAGAATAGATAGAAGAAGAATCAGAGGAGTCGATATAAAAGTATTATAATTTAAAAAACCGCTCCTGGGTTTCAGAAGTGTTTTGATAAAAGCGAAAATAAATAAGTTCTAAGTATTTGGATTTCTTCAAAATCCGTCCTTCTTTGACCACTTCAAAAGACGATCTGAAAAGACTTAACATACATTTGGAAACAATAAGGATTTAACTCTGGGTTTGGGTGGTCAATTTATTCCGACCAAAAGTGGTCAATGCAACTGGTATTCCATTTGATTACACAAAAAAGCGAGGTATATAATCCTATCATTAATTTTTGCACACAAACAATTAACTTTACGAAATCTTTAAAAAAGCAAACAGTAAAAAAACAATATTGAACTTTAAATATGAATAGATATTATAGCGTCATTACAGGAACGGGGAATTATATTCCTTCAAAATGTATTAAAAATAAGGATTTCCTTATAAATGAATTTTATGATGTGGACGGAGAAAAGCTCCCAAAAGAAAATCAGGAAATAATTGACAAGTTTTTTGAAATTACGACTATTGCAGAAAGAAGATATGTAACAGACGATTTACTAACATCTGATATTGCCAGTTATGCTGCTATTGAGGCTATCAAGTCAGCAGGCATTGATAAAGAAGAATTAGATTATATAATTGTTGCGCATAATTTTGGCGATGTAAAGAAAAACAATAGGCGAATAGATGCTGTACCTTGTTTAGCCGCTAGGGTAAAACATAAA